>NZ_CATNHG010000122.1:0-21722 GCF_950097965.1 Bacillus sp. T2.9-1 | reverse complement strand
ATAGATAGACTCGCTTGGATTCAACCTGTTTTTAGTACGCATAAATAAACACCAACTTAAATAATTAATAAGTCTATTATAACCTATTTTATCCGTTGGTGTTATTTATTCCGTGTAAGAAAAAAAATGAAGGTGGTACTCTTTTTGAAATTCATGAACATATATTCGGACGCTTGATTGGTAGTATTTTTAACTTCCTTATTGTCATTTACTTTATTGCCGTCCATTATTCGATTACCATTAGTTATGTCGAGTTGTCACTAACATGGGGATATGAAGGTGTCTATGAATGGTTCGGGGTATTGGCTTTATTAATATTAACCATTTATGCTGTATCCGGCGGATTTAGAGTAGTGACCGGTGTTTGCTTCTTATCCTTTTTATTGACTATATGGCTGCTATTTGTTATGTACCAACCACTTCAAACCATAAACCTAACTAGGATTTTACCTATTATGACGACAACTCCTTCAGAAATTATGAAAGGAGTTTTCAAGAGCAGTTATACAATGTTAGGTTTCGAGACGTTATTTTTTATTTTTCCATTTATAAAGGAGAAAAATAAACTACAGCTGTTTAGTCAAATAGCAGTCTGGTTTACGACCATTCTTGTTTTAATAACATCTGTTGTTTCTATTTTATTTTTTAGCGCGAAAGAATTAGAAAAGAATGTATGGCCTGTTGTCAGCATGATTAGCACGGTCCATTTTCCATTTATTGAGCGCTTTGAATTTGTTGCGGTTCCATTATGGATTTTAGTTATTTTTCCAAACCTATGTATCACTCTGTATATTTCTTCCATGGGTATTAAACAGATTTTTCATATAAAACAGAAATATGGAATATGGCTCATCTCCATTATCCCTTTTATCTGCAGTTTTTTAATTACTAAAAGAGTAGATAATAATTATTTTTTTGATCAAATTGGCAAAATTGGATTTTTTCTGTGGTTTATCTATCCGATTTTCTTGTATGGAATAACCATTATAAAATCAAAAATCAATACTCGTTCCAGAAGGAGTTGAAAGAATGAAAAAAATTGTTATTCTGCTGTGTTCTCTTCTTTGTACTGCATGTATGGCCCCTGAAAAAATAATAGAAATGCAAGGAATTTCAACGATTATTGGTTTTGACTTGCTTGATGACAATACATACAAAGGCACTATCAGTTTGTTACAATTTGACCGAAAAGAAGAAAAGACAAGTGTAACCCTTTCTGCCGACGGAACGACTAATAAACAAATCAGACAAAAACTAGAGGAACAGACAAGCCATGATATTACGTCTGGTCAATTAAGGACCTTACTGTTTAATAAAAATATGGCAGAAACAGTAGGAATTTCTTCTTTTCTGGATACTATGCAACGAGATAGCAGTATCAGTTATTTAATCTTTTTGGCCATTACTGATAATGCTGAGGAGACGATTAAAAATAAAAACTATGAAGAATATCCCGAAATGGGATCCTATATCTATCAACTATTGGATAAACACGAAAAGAAAGAAATGTTAGTCAACTCCAACTTACATGATTTTATAACCACACTATATGAAATTGGTATCGATCCTACCCTACCCATGATAAAAAATGCAAATGGGGTAGCACCTTCTATAGATGGTGTTGCATTATTCAAAGAAGATAAAATTGTTGGATCTATTTCGTTGATAAACACCCTTTACATAAAATTATTCACAAATAAAAAGGCATTTTTAGGGGATATAACTGTAGAGATTGCTGCTGAAGAACTAGAGAAAAGAGGTATGGCCGAACTCAACCTTCCTAAAAGTGATATTTATAAGATTACACTTCATCCAATAAAGTACAAAGGAAACATTGAAATAAAGAACGAAGAATTGGTTCATTTAAATGCAATGATTTCCGTTTCAACATTAGAATTTCAACCATCTATTTCTGTGAAAAATAAAGATTCACTAAACAAAATGGAGCAACTAATTGGTGAAGCCCTAAACAAAGAATTTGGATATATACTTGAGGAATTTAAAAATTTAAATACGGATCCCATTGGCATCGGAAGAAAAATAAGAAGTGTTAGAAAATATTCCCATTTAACTGAGGGAGATTTAAGACAAAAATATTCAGCACTAAAGATAAAACCAAATATAAAGGTGGAAATTAAGCGAACTGGAACAGTTGATTAACATATTTTTAGGAACAAAAGCGCTAACACCGACTTAACACGACCCAAGTGTTGATGAACTCCAACATGGTTTTTTTCTTATTTACGATGGAAATTCATTACTAAAAAACGGTAATACTAAAAAGGCAGCTCAAAGAGTTTGAATTCAAAAATATCTGTTACCTTTTCATTTAAATATAGAGGTGATATCAATAGATAATATATTTGAAAATCTTAAGGAAATACGTTTATTAGAAGATAAGCTGTATCATTTAGAATTAAATGGTTGGCTGAAAAATGAGTTTTTAACTTGGGAATGGTGGATACTAGTCGTTTTTTTTAGTTGTGCCTTGGGTTATATGGGCTAAACTTGTTAAACGAGACATTATTTTAGAAATTTTGTTATTTGGTACCATAATTATCATAACAACAACCTTATTAGATGTAGTTGGTGCACAATACAGTTTTTGGGATTACCCATTGCATTCCTACCTTTTATTCCTAGGGCCTTTCCTTTTGATTTTTCAATGGTACCTGTAGCTTACATGTTGTTATATCAATATTTTAGAAGATGGAAATCTTTTATTTTAGCCCAGATCATTATGGCACTAACATATGCCTATATAGGTGAACCCTTTTGCGAGTGGGTCAAACTTGTTAATTATTTAGAGTGGAGATACAGATATTCATTCATATATTACATCATGGTTGGAATTGTAACTCGAGCTTTAATACTAAAACTAGCCTCTTTATCTAAACCTCAAGATCTTACAACTAAGTAAAATTTAAATTGGAGGAAAAAACTTTGGAAGAAGTCAATATTGGTTTACTGACGATCAAAGTCATCGTTGGTTTTGCCACTTTATTTTTTATCATTATCATAACAGGCAGAACATCCATCTATCAGTTAACCCCGTTTCACTTAGTTTTTGTGTTAGTACTTGGAGATTTTTTAGGAAATACCATTTATGAAGATAAGGTAGGGATTTTTCATTTTTTATATGCCATCGGATTGTGGACGTTTCTTATGTTGGGAATAGAGTTTATGACTCTAAAAAATAAATCGACACGTTCTCTCTTATTAGGCAATCCTAACATCATCATTCGAGATGGTGTTATGGACAGAAAGTTACTTACAAAGAACAAATTGGATGTAAATCAAGTATTGAGTATACTCCGTCAAAATAATGTCTTTTCAGTTCGCGAAGTCAAATACGGTATATTGGAAGNTCCAGAAAGTCCAGTAGACCTCCCAACATCGTTAATTATAGATGGGGAAATTTTATGGGATAATTTACATGAACTCGGATTTGATCAACAGTGGTTAGATAACCAATTAACTACCAATGGATATGATAATGTAAAGCGTATACTTTACGCAGATTGGCGAGAGAGTGAAGGCATACATGTAAGTCCTAAATAAAATTTGTTAGGATAAGAGCACATCAATTTTCTTGGTGAATATAAACTTTAGTCTTCAACAATCAGGCGCTTTAATGAAGTAACTAAAGCCTAATTTTTCACTTATAACACCGAGAAATTAGACTTTTTATATTTTGATTTCCTTAACGTTGTAAATCCGCATTTTCCTGACGCTACCCCTAATAGGATTAAATTATTAAAAAGTGGACAGACTATTCTTTTAGTCCAACTTATCCATGAATGATCAATGAAATGATAAGGAGTGAGAAAATAGAAAATGCTTTTATTGAAAAAGGGACTATTTCTTGTAATACTATTATCCATTTTCCTGTCTGGCAGCACACCTATTCCTTTATCTCCGATAGCATTGGCAGCAGAAAATCATAAAAAAGCAACATTATCTACCGCATTGGAATCACTTTTAAATACAGAACCTGAATTAAAGCGAAGTTTAGTAGGAATTAGCATACGGGATCAAGAAACAGGAACTATTCTTTTTGAACATATGAGTGATTTGCGTTTAACACCTGCATCCAACATGAAGTTATTGACTTCGGCAGCCGCTTTAAAAGTCTTAGGGGAAGATTATCAATTTATCACGGAAATTTATGGAGATGGTAGGGTGGATAAAGGCCATTTAAAAGGAAATTTATACATAAAAGGAATGGTGATACAAGTCTCCTAGCATCAGATCTAGACAAGCTATCTAAGGATATAAAAAAGAAAGGAATTCGTTATATTGATGGGGATATTATTGGTGATGATTCGTGGTATGATGACATGCCATATTCCATCGATTTAGCATGGAGCGATGAAACCACTTATTATGGCGCTCCAATCTCCGCATTAACGCTTTCACCAGATAAAGAATATGATGCTGGCACTGTATTACTTGAAATAAAACCTGGGAAAAAAGAAAGCGATCCAGTCGTAATAGATACATTCCCTAACACAAATGAAATTAACATTGTAAATAACGCCAAAACCGGTGCGAAAGAATCAGCAACAAGCTTAAAAGTAAAAAGGAACCATAACAGTAAAGTTGTTACTGTTACAGGAAGACTACCAATTAACGCTTCCTTAAAAAAAGAGTGGATTTCCGTTAATAACCCTACAAGATACACGTTAGACGTGTTTCAACAAGCATTAAAGAAAGAAGGAATTCAATGGAAAGGGACTGTCAAAAAAGGAAAGACACCACAAATTGCCTCCATAATTACAACCCATTCTTCGATTCCACTTTCTGAATTACTTATTCCATTTATGAAACTAAGTAATAATACAATTGCAGAGACGTTAATTAAAGAAATGGGAGTGGTTAAGAAAGGGGAAGGTAGTTTTAAAAGGGGAATCGAGGTACTAGAAGAAGAATTAGTGGCTTTCCACCTTGACCCAAATAATATGCTTATTCGTGACGGATCAGGTATTTCTCCAATAGATTTTATATCTGCCGATGATGTAAGCATGCTTTTATATGAAGTACAGGCAGAGCCATGGTTTCCAACTTTCAGTCAGTCATTACCAATTTCAGGTAATGAAGATCGGATGGTTGGCGGAACGCTTCGACATAGATTGAATTCTGATAACACAAAAGGGAAAGTATTAGCTAAAACTGGAACGCTTACCGCTGTAAGTTCATTGTCTGGCTATATGGAGAGTAAAGGTGGGAAAAAATATATATTTTCTATTTTATTAAATCACCTAGTCGATGAAGAAAAAGGAAAAGACATTGAAGATCAGATAATTGAAACATTAGCAGAATATTAAAGTAAAAAGACCGTTTCACTGTTCTTACTTTCAAAAAAATAGGACGAGGAAATGGTCTTTTTTAATGGCTATTTTCTATAGATTTGTTGTTTTCTTAAGGGGAAAATTAATTATTCAGCTTACGAGTAATAGAAACAAACTTCATAAAAATAGGTTATTAATTAGTCCTTTTTAGCAGTCTTCGCCAAATCTGTAATATATTCAAAAAAGTCATCCCTATTTACATCATACACAACAGAAACAGGTCAACCGTCTTCGCTTATTAATGTTCTCCCTTGGGATGGAGCTTCTGTTAATGCGATTGATTTTACTTCTTTCATTTTAACAAGTTCTTTTTTGCCAATTGTTGCTGTAGTTAACACATCCCATAGGTAATAGGTTGAATTCGTTTCAACATGGACAAGAGGTGGACAGGCTGCATAACATTGACCAACAAAATCTACACCTGTAAATCTTCTTAATGACGCCCACTGGTTACGAACAGAGATGGTTAATGGTACTTGATTTGTACTTTCTAAAGCAACCATTTCAATTTTTAGATCGCTAGCCCATACGGTTGCTACTGCCCAAGGATCCCAGAAAGCATTCCATTCAGCAGTACCGTCATGCTCAGGTTCTTGTACATTTCCTACCTCTAAAAATGTTCCACCCATCCATACTAATTTGTCAATTTTCGCTTGAATGTCTGGAGCAATCTCAATAGCTCTTGCTAAATCAGTTAGCGGTCCAGTAAACAGAAGTGTCGTTTTGTCAGGATTTTCCCTTACTACTTTGATTAAATGCTCATGTGCAGAAAGTTCGCTTTCAGGTGCATTTACAACACCACTTTCATTTAAAATCGGAAGGGCATCAACATAAAAAGTATGCATTCTCCAGTCTTTCGGAAAAGGATTAACTCCACGAGAATTGGATCTAGCAACTTCAATTGCTCCATTTCCAAATCGATCAATAATCTTTCTACTAGCACTGATACCAGGCTCTAAATAGCCATCTGCCGGGATAACGGAAACACCAATTAACTCCACTTCATCCATTTGTAGAAGAAGAAATAGAGAAACTAGATCATCAATACCAGCGTCATGATTAAAATAAACTTTCTTTGCCAAAGACATTCACTCCTATGTAAACAATCATTTATTCCCCGCTTGGACGGGAAGTAACCCTATAATGGTAGCTACTTTCTATAACCTATTCTATAATACTATCAGATCAATGTGAATAATTAGTAAAAAAGCTTATAAACATCTATCACTTTTAAAAAAGTATTTAAGTTCAAGATTTCAATTACGAAGAAAGAACTTGGAGTTTCCAAGTTCTTTCTTCGTATTTTTTCATGAGAAGCTTATTTTACGCCATCATATCGGACAAAAAGTTCATTATTTGCGACCAAAGTCAGCCTTAATTTCCCCATACTTATTGGTATCCCATTTTAAAATCTTATTTGAATAACTGTTTTCTTTTAGCCATTTTTCTGCGCGCTCCATTAATTGCCATAATTCCTCTGTTCGTTTATCTCTTACTAATGTAGTATTTGCTTTTTTATTACGAACCCAAGATAATGCTGTCATACTGTCGCTGTATATAGTTGTGTTCTTACCTTGTTTTTTTAGTAGACTTAATGCATGGACAATCCCTAAAAATTCTCCAATATTATTGGTACCGAATACAGGACCATAGTGAAAGAGAACTTCTCCTGTTTTTCGTATTTACTCCTCGATATTCCATCAAGCCAGGATTTCCACTACACGCCGCATCTACTGATATACTATTTTCCTCAATAGCCTCAAAAGAAGTGCTAGCCTGCTTTTTAGAAGTAGTACTTTTTGAAGCAGTTTTTGTTACATTTCCACCTTCATTAAAAGCTTTTTCTGCTTCCTCTAATGTTGGAAAGGATTTAAATGATGCTCCTTTAAATCCTTTTGTCTGTCTTTCGCATTCCGCCCAAGTAGAAAAAATCCCTGCTTTTCTGCCATTCCATACTACGTAATATTTTTTTCCTGCCATATAATCATCCAACCTTTCACACCTATTGGTTAATCATATCATACGAGTGAGTCGAAATAAAAATATACAGAATTTCTTATAAACCTCTTGAAAAGGCTTTCTATAAATCTTGTAATTTACTATAATGATGTTGAGTAAAATAGGAAGGTGGGGAATATATTGCTACAGCTACTTCCACTAATGATTGAACGAGTCGGTATTTTAGTTATCTTTGCCTTCTTATTGTCGAGGATCAAGATTTTCCGTTCCATTATCCATAATGAATCACAATGGCAAGATAAACTATCTTTAATTTTCATCTTTGGCGCCTTCGGAGTTATTAGCAACTATACTGGAGTAGAAATATTAAAAGGAAGCATTAGCACGCATACATGGCAGCATGAATTAGATGTTTCAAGTGCTATTGCCAACACAAGAATTATGGGTGTTGCTATCGGTGGATTGGTTGGTGGGCCATTAGTAGGTTTAGGCGTGGGATTAATAGCTGGTCTTCATCGCTTAACATTAGGCGGTTTTACTGCATTAGCCTGTGGCTTGTCTACCATCATGGCAGGGTTATTGACCGGCTTAATCGGTAAGAAATACTCCATAAAACAAGATTCTGCCAGCAAAGCAGTGATTATCGGCATTGCGATGGAAATTATTCAAATGGTATTTATCCTTTTGATTGCGTCGCCATTCCAACTTGCACTCGAACTAGTTAAGATCATTGCCTTTCCTATGATTGTCATTAATGGCTTTGGGATGCTAATTTTTATTTATATTATTCAAAACATTCTCTTAGAAGAGGAAAAAACGAAAGCAGCACAAACAAATATTGCCTTAAATATTGCACAATCTACCTTAGCTTACTTTCGGCAAGGGCTAAACCCGGAATCTAGCAAACAGGTTGCTAAAATTATGTTAAAAGCAACCAATGCTGATGCTGTGTCTATAACAAATAAGTCGATTGTTTTGGCACATGAAGGCCTTGGTGGAGATCACCATATTCCTTTAGAAAAAACGTCTACGAAACTAACAGAAAGAGTGTTAAGAGAAGGAAATATATTAATCGCCAAAAATAAAGATGAAATACAGTGTAGCAATCAAGCATGCCCACTACATGCAGCCATTCTATTACCCTTAAAAGCAAATAATAAAACTGTCGGCACATTAAAACTTTATTTTGCCAATCCTAAAAACATTCAATTAGTAGAATATACATTAGCTGAAGGATTGAGTAAGTTATTTTCCTTACAGCTTGAATTAGCAGAGGCAGAGCTACAACAAAAGTTGTTGAAGGATGCAGAAATTAAAGCACTGCAAGCACAAGTCCATCCTCATTTTCTCTTTAACAGCATGAACACAATTTCGGCGCTTATCCGCACAGATGGGGAAAAGGCTCGGCAGATGATTCACAAATTAAGTACCTATTTCCGCAGTAACATCCAAGGTTCCAAAAATATGTTAATCCCTTTAAGTCAGGAATTAGAACATGTCCATGCCTTTTTAGCATTAGAAGAAGCTAGATTTCCTGATAAATTTATTTTAAATGAATCCGTGGAGTCTGAATTAAAAAAAGTTCTTATTCCGCCTTTTACTTTACAGCCTTTAGTAGAAAATTCGATTCGGCATGCTTTTTTAAAAGGTACAGTAGGAACGATAACGATATGTGCTTATAAAGATAACGACAAGATGGTGTTAATAACAGAAGATGATGGCAAAGGCATGAGTGAAGATACTCTTTACATGATTGGTCAAAAAAATATCACCTCTAGCACTGGTACTGGTACTGCACTTTGGAATATCCAGGAAAGAGTGAAAAAGATATATGGAGATAAAGGGAGATTTACGATTGAAAGTGAATGGAATAGAGGAACAAAGGTGATGATTACATTACCATATAAGGAACCAACGATCTGGAGGGGAGTAGATGATTAAAGCATTAATAGTGGAAGACGAACCATTAGCAAGAGATGAATTAAGGTATCTTTTAAAAAGAAGCAATAAAATGGAAATAGTGGCAGAATGTGATGATTTAGATACTGCTTTACAAGTAATAGATGATCAAGAAATAGATGTTATTTTTTTAGATATCCAGCTTGGAGAAGAAAACGGAATGAATTTAGCAGAGCGCATAAAAGAAAAACGAAATGCACCAGAAATAGTCTTTGCTACGGCTTTTGATGAGTATGCACTTCGAGCTTTTGATGTGAATGCTGTTGACTATTTATTAAAGCCGTTTGAAGAAGAACGCATAAATCAAACCATTGTAAAACTGCAAAATAGGAGAGGCACGAAAAAGAATGACACATCAAAAAATAACCAAAGCACCACTCCAATACAAAAAAATAAGTTAGCCGTCACGACAAATGACAGAATTAAGATCATTGATTTAAATAAGATTGTCTATATTAGTGCACAAAATGGCAAAACATTGCTTGTTACGGAAGAAGAGGAATTAGTCATTACCTTTACTTTAACGCAATTAGAACAAAAATTAGTAAACAGCCCAATCATGAAAGTACATCGTTCTTATTTGGTTAATAAAGAAAAAATTAGCGAAATTGAACCATGGTTTAACTCAACCTATTTATTATGTATGGATAATGGAGAGAAAGTGCCATTAAGTAGAAACTATACAAAAGAGATTAAGCTGTTATTTGGATTTTAACCTCATTCTTTTTGAAATACATAACTTAACCGACTGGATAAAACCATTGTATTTTATCCAGTCAGTTTTGCATTTCAAAATCATTTCTCTGCATTTTATCATGAAAACGCTTTTTCCTCCTTTTCATTTTTTATAATAAAACCATTAAAGGAGGTAGATAAAAATGAATGCGGTTACAATCGTAATAGCATCTGCATGTATTTTAATGATTGCTTATCGTTTATACGGGACCTTTATGGCGGTAAAAGTATTGAAACTAAATGATAAGGAAAAAACTCCTGCCCATGAATTAAATGACGGCAAAGATTACGTACCAACAAATAAGTGGGTAACCTTTGGACATCATTTTGCAGCCATTGCTGCAGCTGGACCACTTGTAGGACCGATTCTTGCAGCACAATTCGGCTATTTGCCTGGATTAATTTGGCTCTTGATTGGTGCTGTTATCGGGGGAGCTGTTCATGATGCTGTCGTATTATTTGCTAGTATGCGAAAAAAAGGGAAATCTTTATCTGAAGTAGCAAAAGAAGAACTTGGCCCAGTCGCGGGTTTCTGTACAGGTCTTGCGATGCTATTTATCATTACAATTACAATGGCCGGTTTATCCATGGTAGTGCTGCATGCTTTAGAGAGAAATCCTTGGGGCACGTTCTCGGTAGGAATCACCATTCCGATTGCTATGGGAGTGGGGATATTTTATAAAAAGACGGGAAACTTGAAACTATGTACGACTATTGGCTTTATCTTATTAATGATCGGTGTATTTGTCGGACCGATGATTCAAGGTACAGTACTTGGGGATTGGCTAACACTTGATACAAAAACACTTGCTATTATTCTTCCTATTTATGCATTTTTTGCAGCTGCACTTCCTGTTTGGCTACTATTGGCTCCTCGGGATTATTTAAGTAGCTTTATGAAAATCGGCGTGTTTTTTGCTCTTATTATCGGTGTGTTTATCATCAACCCAGCTATTGAATTTCCTGCATTTACGGAATTTGTAAATGGCGGTGGACCAGTTATTGCAGGGCCAGTATGGCCTTTCATTTCCATAACGATTGCATGTGGCGCTATTTCCGGATTCCATGCGTTTGTTGGCTCAGGTACAACACCGAAAATGCTTGATAAGTGGAGCGATATTAAAGTCGTGGGCTTTGGTGCGATGCTTGTAGAATGTTTGGTAGGTATTATGGCGCTTATTGCTGCTACAGCTCTACATCCTGGTGATTATTTCGCGATAAACTCCTCACCAGAGGTTTTTCAAACACTTGGGATGAGTGTTTCAAACTTGCCAGAATTAAGTCGTGAAATCGGCATTGATTTAGAAGGCAGAACTGGTGGTGCGGTTACATTAGCCGTTGGAATGTCCTATATATTCACAGAAATCTCTTGGTTCTCTCATCTTGCTTCTTATTTCTTCCAGTTTGTAATTATGTTTGAAGCGGTATTTATTCTAACGGCAATTGATGCTGGAACGAGAACTGCACGCTATTTAATTCAAGACTTTCTCGGCGAATTTTACAAACCGCTTAAGAGAGTAGATTGGTTACCTGGTTCCATTTTTGCAAGCGCATTGGCATGTATTATGTGGGGATACCTCTTATTCTCTGGTGATATTAGCTCTGTCTGGGCACTATTTGGTGTATCCAATCAGCTAATGGCAACAATCGGCCTTATTATTGGCGCAACCGTTATACTAAAAATGGCTGATAAGCGAAGATATATGCTTACCTGTTTAATCCCAATGGCCTATTTATTCGTAACCGTAAATTACGCCGGTGTTTGGATGGTGAAGAACGTTTATTTGAATCCAGAAGCAGCAGCTTATAATGTGCTAAATGCTGTGCTTTCCATCATCATGCTAATATTAGGGATTATTATCATTATTGCCGCTACAAAAAAATGGTTTGATACATGGAATACTCCTCGAATTCAAGTAGAAACAACAAATCTTTCTTAGAGCTATAGGGTAAACAGCAGGAAGGCTTGCGTCATTCCTGCTGTTTACCTTTTTTCGCTTTCCTCAAACACATCCATCCTATTCTAATAAAAGTAAATTCTCAAATAAAAGAACAAGATAACTAATAAAGTGAAACTTCCATCAATGGGAGTATATGGTTATTTGTCTCCAGATGAATTTATTCCAATCTCCGAAGAATCAAATTTAATATTATCAATTGGCGAATGGGTAATAACACAAGCATTTACACAAAAAAAGCAATGGGACTCAAACGGAAA
Organism: Bacillus sp. T2.9-1; assembly: GCF_950097965.1. Classification (NCBI taxonomy): domain Bacteria; kingdom Bacillati; phylum Bacillota; class Bacilli; order Caryophanales; family Bacillaceae; genus Bacillus; species Bacillus sp. T2.9-1. The sequence goes on along the minus strand of NZ_CATNHG010000122.1, from coordinate 9,500 downwards.
GAAAGATGTAAAAATGGCTATAAATATTTCAGCTCGTCAATTTCAGTATATTGATTTCCTTCCTTTTCTTCAGCAAGAAGTACTAAGATTACAAGTAAATACAGCAAAAATTGAATTAGAGATTACGGAAAGCATCATGCAAAATATCGAATTAGCAAAAGGAGAATTAGATAATATAAAAAGAATAGGATTTCAAATATCAATTGATGATTTTGGAAAGGGGTATTCCTCTTTAAGTTATTTAAGATCACTGCCTATTGATACGATTAAAATTGATAAAACTTTTATTGATGATATCAGCCATCCAAGACATAAAGGTTCTTTAGCAAAGGTTATTATTGATATGGGACATAATATGAATTTCATTGTAATCGCTGAGGGTGTAGAAACAAAGGATCAAATCGATTTTCTTAAGGATAATCAATGCGATATAGTCCAAGGGTATTTCTAAAGCAAAGCATTAACACCAACTGAATTGGAAAGATGATATCTTTAGATAGTAACCATTTTCTTTTTACATTTCTAAGGGTATACTAAACTCATATTGGTATAATGTATGCAAAAATCTGTAGTAAAGTTGGTGAAAAAATGCCTTGTCAATCAAATGAAGAATTAGAAAACATTCTGTTAGAAGCAAAACAATATGCAAGTAAAGGGAAGGTTGCCGATTATATCCCCGCACTTAGTAAAGCCAATCCAGCTGATTTATCTGTAGCAATTTATCATTCTGACGGTACTTGCTATTCAGCAGGCTGCATTCATAAGAAAATCACCTTACAAAGTATCTCAAAAGTCATCACATTAGCACTAGCACTCATAGAATCAGGGGAAGAATTCGTTTTCAGCAAAGTTGGCTATGAGCCAACGGGGGATCCCTTTAACTCAATTGTTAAGCTAGAAATGAGTAATCCATCAAAACCGCTTAACCCAATGATCAATGCTGGGGCACTTGCTGTTACCCATATGATTAAAGGTAGTTCAGTAGAAGAACGATTTCAGAAAATCATTGATTTCGTCAAACTTCTGTCGGGAAATCAAGAAATAAGTTATTCAAAAGAGGTGGCTAAATCCGAATTTGAAACCTCTCATTTAAATAGAGCACTGTGTTTTTTTATGAAACAACACAGCATTATAAATGAAGATGTAGAGGAATTATTAGACTTATATACAAAGCAATGCTCTATTGAAGTGAACTGTTTAGATTTAGCGCGAATTGGCATAGTTTTCGCTTTAGATGGCAAAGAACCAATAACAAACAAACAATTAATGCCATCCTCTATTGCGCGTATCTGCAAAACATTTATGGTAACATGCGGAATGTACAATGCATCTGGTGAATTTGCCGTCCGAGTCGGAATTCCAGCAAAAAGTGGTGTTTCTGGCGGAATATTAGGAGCAGTTCCAGCTCGTTTCGGCATCGGAATTTCAGGTCCTGCTTTGGACGATAAAGGTAACAGTGTGGCAGGATTAAAGTTATTAGAAATCCTCGCAAAAAAATATGATTTAAGTATGTTCTAAAAATCCAAATGATCACTAACCTCTCGTTTTAACGAAAGAGAGAATAGTGATTTTTTTGGTTAATCCACTCCCTGTTCGGGTAACATAACAATACTCACATGTTAGGAAAAGGGGGATAAACATGAGTTTAACACCTCAGCAGCGTATAGAGTTACACGGATTTAACAATTTAACGAAATCATTAAGTTTTAATATGTACGATATCTGTTATACCCGAACGAAAAGTGAACGGGAAGCTTATCTCCAATATATTGACGAACAATATAATGCAGATCGACTAACAAAAATTTTAAAAAATGTTTCGGATATTATCGGTGCGCATGTATTAAATGTCGCAAAACAAGACTATGAACCACAAGGAGCTAGCGTCACTCTACTTGTTTCAGAGGGACCAGTAACAGAAGCACCTAAGGAAGTTTTTGAGGAATCACCAGGACCACTTCCAGGCTCAGTCGTTATGCATCTCGACAAAAGCCATATAACGGTACATACATATCCTGAATATCATCCAGATGAAGGAATCAGTACCTTTCGTGCCGATATCGATGTTTCTACATGTGGTGAAATCTCGCCTTTAAAAGCATTAAACTATTTAATCTATTCTTTTGATACCGACATTATGATTATGGACTATCGAGTAAGAGGATTTACCCGGGATATACAGGGGCACAAACTCTTTATCGATCACGATATTAATTCCATTCAAAACTATATTCCAGACGATGTGAAGTCTCAATTTGATATGATTGATGTAAATATTTATCAAGAAAACATTTTTCATACAAAATGTAAGTTGAAACAATTTGACTTAAATAATTATTTATTTGGCTATAAAGAAGATGAACTATCTACATCAGATCGTATCTTTATAACGGAAAAACTTACAGAGGAAATGAATGAGATTTTTTATGGAAAAAATATAAAGTGAAACTTCCATGAGTGAGGGTTTTCTTCCTCCCCAACTGATGGTTAGTTGAACCAATCAGACCTTTACGGACAGAATGAGTAGTATAAAATAAATAAAAAATTCGCTCTGCATCTTTACGATAAGGGATGTACCGGTTTTTTTGTGGATAAGTTCCTATCAATTTAAAGTAAATGTCTAATCCATAATGCATAAATATACTTTTACAATTATTTTTAAACATTTTTTTAGTAGCTTTTTCATAGAAAATTGGTAAACTAGTAATGTAGAAAGATAGAAAGGTGCGAAAATGATGAAACAAATCATCTTAGATGCAATTAATGAAAATGAATTGATATTTAAAAATATAAGTATTTATATTGGCGAAAATCCTGAATTAGGTCATGAGGAATTTAAAGCTTGCAAAATATTAACTGATACATTGAAAGAACATCAATTCGCTGTAGAAACAGGAATTTGTGATTTACCTACTGCTTTTAAAGCAACCTTTGATAGTGGTAAAATCGGTCCTGTGATTGGCTTTATGGCAGAGTATGATGCCTTGCCTGAATTAGGTCATGCATGTGGACATAATTTAATCGGAACAATGGGGATAGCTGCTGGAATTGGTCTTAGCAAAGTTCTTTCAGAAACAGGAGGAAAAGTTATTGTGTACGGAACACCTGCTGAAGAAACAAAAGGCGGGAAAGTAACAATGGCGGAAGCAGGAATTTTCGAAGAATTAGATGTAGCGATGATGGTTCACCCACTAGATAATTATTTGAAGAGTGGTGATTCCCTTGCAATGGATGCTATCCAGTTTGAATTTTTTGGAAAGTCAGCACATGCTGCTGCAAGCCCTCACTTAGGTATTAATGCCCTAGATGCTGTATTACACACATTTAATAGTATCAATGCTTTAAGACAGCATATAAAGCCTGATGCCCGTATTCATGGTGTCATCACAGAAGGCGGAAAAGCTGCAAATATTGTGCCTGATTATGCCGTAGCACAGTTTTATGTGCGAGCTGGGAAAAGAGAAGATGTAAATATATTAGTAGAAAAAGTCAAACAATGTGCAGAAGGTGCTGCACTGCAAACAGGAGCTACGGTTAAATCTAGTTTTTATGAATTCTCCTATGATGACATGATTACTAATCAGACTTTATCTGCTGTATTTACAAAGCAGCTTATCTCTTTAGGAGTAGAAGAAACTGATATTCACGAACAACGAGATGGATCAGGTTCTCTTGATATGGGAAATGTAAGCCAAGTAGTTCCTTCCATTCATCCATACGTGAAAATCTGTAATGAAGCATATGCTTGCCATACACATGAATTCAGAGAAGCTGCGATGACAGATCAAGGAAGAGATGCGATGATTCTAGGAGCAAAATCAATGGCACTTACAGGCCTAGAAATCCTTACAGATAAAGAATTATTGGCAGCAATCAAAGAGGAATTTCAAAAAAACAAATAATTTAACTAGGAAAAGACCTTACTTTCACTTTGAACATTAGAGAAAAGTAAGGTCTTTTTTCTATTAATTAAGGCGTATTTATGACAAATTTCCTCTTTTCGTTATAGGTGGAAAAATTTCCATTATAATAAATAAGTCCTACTTTCATACATAAAGGAGCTATTAATCGAAAATGAGAAAAAAATTCGACCTATTTCAGAACAGAATAACGATTAAAAAGAGATTATACACTAGCTTTTTTCTTCTACTGTTTATTCCCACTATTTTCATTGATATCTTTTCTTATTTCAATTCAAAAAATCAACTAGAGCATGAAATAATGGACAATGCTTACCAACAGATAAAACAATTAGATGAGAATATTACGACAGAGCTATCAACGAAGATGAAGCAAGTGGACAAGCTTCGAAAAGATTGGGGAGATATAAATAACGCTGTATCAGATGATTTTATTAATGCTACCCTTGAAAACTATCAATATTTTTATGATGATATTGACAGCATATTTTATGCCACGAAAAAAGGAAAATATGTTCAGAAGCCAGAAGGAAAAGTAGCAGACAATTATGATCCAACAGCTAGTGAATGGTTTATCAGAGCAGAGGAAAGGCCAGATGAAATTTATATTTCCGATCCATATATATCTGCGAGTACAAATGAAATGGTCGTTACAATCGCTGGTAGTACAGAGGATGGAGACAAGGTAGTCGGTTTAAAAATCAAACTTAGTTCTATACAAACAATTGTGAACAATATCACAATAGGAAAAGAAGGATATGTATTTCTTATAGACAAAAATAATGCTTATATGGCACATCCAACAGAAAAAATCGGTGAAATCGGCACAGAAAACTATATTCAACAGATGAAACTTAAAGAGAATGGTACTTTTACATATACCCTGGATAACAAAGAGAAAAAACTTACTTATCTCACCAATAATCTTACTGGATGGAAGATTGCCGGATCCATGTATTCAAATGAGGTTTCTAATGCTTCCTCACCAATTTTAAAAGCATCATTCTTGGCTATTTTTGTATTTCTTTGCATCGGTTCTATTCTTATTTATTTTAACATCCAATCCATTCTTAAACCGTTGAATCTACTAAGAGAAAAAGCGGGTCTTGTTGGGAAGGGCGATTTAACACAGCAAATGGAAGTTAGAAGGACAGACGAAATTGGTCATCTAACAGAATCTTTTCAACAAATGCAAGAGAATTTAAAGCAACTAATCATACATATGGAAAAAAGTATCACTCAAGTTGCTGCATCAAGCGATAATCTTACCGCAAGTTCTTCTTCCTCAACAAAAGTGGTAGAAGATCTAGTGTCTGTCACACAGGAAATTGCATCAAAAGCAGACTATCAAAAACAACAAATTGAAACAAATACAACAAAATTAAAAGACATTACAGAAAGAACGGGATTAATAAGAGAAAATTCCCTGTACTTATCTAAGTTAGGTTCCATGACGGTGGAGAAAGCAAAGGAAGGCGAACTAGCTATTAATCAGGCAGAGGAACAAATGCAGTTAATTGTTGATTCTGTCGTTAAATCAGATAAACAAATAGATGAACTAAATAAGCGTTCCAAAGAAGTGGAAGCAATTATTCAATTAATAAGCTCTATAGCTAACCAGACAAATTTATTAGCATTAAATGCTGCGATTGAAGCAGCAAGAGCAGGAGAAAGTGGAAAAGGTTTTTCTGTCGTAGCAGAGGAAATTAGAAAATTAGCAGAGACTACCCATCATTCCGCAACGGAAATTGAACATTTAGTTAAAGGAATTCAATCTGATACACACTCTACGATCGACAGGATGAATATTGTACATAAGCAAGTCGATGGAGGACTATCAATTATGTCTTCTGTCAAAAAGAAATTCAACGCTATATCTACTAGCATGAATGAAACAGCACCTTTTATCGAGGATGTCACTATTTCCTCTGAAGAGGTTTATAAACATATTAAGATACTTGCCCAAACCTTTGAAGCATTAATTTTATTTAGCAAGCAAAATGCTGAATTATCAGAAGAAATATCTGCATCTACCGAGGAACAGTTAGCATCATTCGAAGAAGTGCACGCTTCAGCAACCAGCCTTGCTGAGACAGCTGACCATTTAAAAAAATTAATCGCACAATTTCATTATTAAAATATTCATTACACTATTAACGGGTAGTAAGGGCCAACTCCAACTGAGAGCTGCGGAAAATCAAGGAAGCTAGGGGGATATCTTACTGCATGTAAAGGTCAGAGAAGTAAAACTAACCATCAATGAGGATGAGAATCACAATGATGGTTAGTTTTCTTTATGTTTTTTCATTTAGACTGCTTACTTACTAAAAATTATATGAAAACAACAATCGATTATTTGCTCCTAATAGCCCTATACAATTTCTTAAGTACGCTTGAAAAGAGAGAATAGTGGGTAGTATTACTTCATACAAAGCTTATCCATCATTATGTGAGAAAAGCTACAAATTATTTGGAGTAGGAGACAAGATAAATGGAGAACAAAACATTGATGCAATATTTTGAATGGCATTTAGATGCAGATGGACAACATTGGAATCGTTTGAAAGAACAAGCAGGAGAATTGAAAGAAGTGGGAATTGATTCCGTTTGGATTCCACCTGTTACGAAAGGGGCTTCCAAAGACGACAATGGTTATGGTGTTTATGATGTTTATGATTTAGGAGAGTTCGATCAAAAGGGAGCCGTTCGGACAAAGTATGGAACAAAAAAGGAATTATTAGAAGCAATAAAAGCATGTCATAATGTTGGAATACAAGTATATGTCGACGTAGTTATGAATCATAAGGCTGCTGCAGATGAAAAAGAAACATTTAAAGCGATTGAAGTAAATCCTGAAAACAGAGAAGAAGAAATTTCTGAGCCGCATGATATAGAAGCATGGACGAAATTTACTTTCCCTGGAAGAGGAGAAACGTATTCACCATTCAAGTGGAATTTTCAATATTTTAACGGTACAGATTATGATAACAAAGAAAAAAAAGCAGGGGTCTTTAGAATTATCGGTGACAATAAGATGTGGAATACAAATGTAGATGATGAATTTGGAAATTACGATTATTTAATGTTTGCCAATATTGATTATAATAATGAACTTGTACAAAATGAGATGATTACATGGGGAAAATGGCTTTATGAAACAGTGAAATGTGATGGTTATCGATTAGATGCAATCAAACATATTAACCACGAATTCATTAAAAAATTCGCCACTTCCTTACTAAAAGAAAAAGAAGATTTTTATTTTGTAGGAGAATTTTGGAAAGCAGACCTCAATGAATGCCAGGAATTTTTGGAACAAATGGATTATAAAATTGATTTGTTTGATGTTCCACTACATTATAAATTGCATACTGCTTCTATTGTAGGAAGCGACTACGATCTTTCTACCATTTTTGATGGTACATTAGTAAAGGAAAATCCGCTTAACTGTGTTACATTTGTTGAAAATCATGATACACAGCCAGGCGAAGCGTTAGAATCTTGGGTAGGTGATTGGTTTAAGCAAATAGCCTATAGTCTTATTTTACTTCGAAAAGATGGCTATCCGACAATTTTCTATGGAGATTATTTTGGAATTAGCGGAGAGCATTCAATTGAAGGAAAAAAAGCTGCAATAGATCCCTTATTATATGTACGCAAGAAAAAAGCCTACGGCCCACAAGACGATTATTTTGATAATGCTCATGTAATTGGATGGGTTCGCCATGGTGAAACAAAAATAGAAAGATCCGGTTGTGCAGTCGTCATTTCCAATAAAGATGAAAGTAGTAAAAAAATGTTTGTTGGTGAAGCTCGAAGTGGGGAAGAGTGGATTGATTTTACGAATACACGAAAAGAGCGCGTAAAAATTGGTGAAGATGGTTATGGTGACTTTCCTGTAAATGCTAAGAGTGTGTCTGTTTGGGGATTAGCTGATTAGAATCAAGGGGGGACTTAGTCTGCAATAGGTAATATAACTAAGACCCCTTTTTTACTAGGTTGTTTTTTAATCAAAAAAATGAATAAGGTGGAAAAATAGAGCAGCCGGAATACACATAGACTCCACGGGAATTAGCGCGAGTCCCACAGAAAGCGAAGCGTATTTCGGCTGCAAGTATAGCAACAAACTTTACGAAAACAACCCTTTATTAAGAAGAAAAGAATAATTTCATAATTCCCTGATAGCCAAAATACAAGCCAAATAAAACTAACGAAACACCAGAAATAATCGAAATTCCTCTCAATGTTGCGAGTGTAATAAGCCCCTGAAACCATTTGTTAAGGCTGCTACAATTAAATCCCATAAAGTAAGCCCAAGAAAAATCATGCTACTATAAATCAACAAGGAACTAGTCCCATTTTCTTGAGCAGTTTTAGCTAGAACAGATCCATATATTCCTAGCCAAAATAAAATAGATAGCGGGCTAGTTATAAACATTACGAACCCGGTTAAAAAGCATTTAAATAAAGAATCTTTTCCCCTAAGCGAATCAAGCTTGAGGTTTTGAGCACCAATTACACTCTCCATTCCAGTATAAATTAAAACAAATCCACCAAAAAGCCATAGGAATATTTGAACGATATCTATTTCAAGGAAATGAACCATTCTCATATAAACCATTCCCATAAATAGCCCATCAGCAGGCATAGACCCAAAGCCAACAATCCAAGCATGCCAAAAACCATTTTTAATTCCTTTATCAATTCTCGCAGAATTTACTGGACCAATCGGCGCAGATAATGTAAATGCTAACAATATATAAATAAGCAGTATTGTTATACTGAACATCCACCTCCCCCACATCCTTTCTTGTACATGCTATGTAGAAGGGATAAATGATATGTGGATTAATTCAAATAGTTATAAGACTTTCTTACCTCTATTGGAAGAAGATGCTTTACTAAAGAAAAAGGAGACAGATAGATCAAGATATTATCAAAACAAACGTACCAAGTAATAGTAGGGAAATAAATGCATATTTTAACTCTTCCTTCTCCATAATAAAGAGGATAAAAGGAGGGTTCAAAATGGCAAAGAAAAATAAAAAATCAGACCCACAACAAAAGAATAAAAAAGGATTTAATTCTGCTGTGCTAAATGAAGAATTTGCTCATGAAATGGGTAGCGCAGCAACAAATAAAATTCATAAAGACAAAGTCAAAAAAGAAAAAGCTTTGAAAAATACCGGTGAATACAAAGGGGAATGATCAAAAAAATACGAGTAGGTTAGCTACTCGTATTTTTTTCTGCCCTTCTCAACTTGATGTCTGAATAGTTGTTATCTCGGTTGTATGAGTAAAATGTTTGTGGGAGAATAAATATCCTTTTTGTCTAGTTGGGGGACGCGTCCTCCAACTAGACAAAAAGGCCACCAAGCGAGAGCGCGGTAGCTGGAAAAAATTAAGTATTAAAAAAGAGAGCTTCCTTTTGTAAAGTAGAGTTTGACTAGAACACTACGAAAAGGAGAGGCTCTCATGAATCAATGTAACACAAAAATGCCATCATTAAAAGAATTGGAAAAGACTTTATTTCGAACACTCCAAATGACGTTTCAAGAAATCCTTGTTCAAACGTTAGAA
>NZ_CATNHG010000121.1:0-19530 GCF_950097965.1 Bacillus sp. T2.9-1 | reverse complement strand
TTTACTTGGAGAATACCATTTTAATTCGGAGAAAATGGTCTCGTTAGATTCTTTAAGACCATTGAAACTTTCTTAACGTTGTTAAAACTGGGGGAATCGTCTTGAAAATGGGCTTAGCGTTGTAAATTCGCATTTTCCTGACGCTACCCCCAAATGAGGATTTATATAAAGAAGTAACGTTCGCTGCATTGTCTTCAATAACAGCTAAAGGAGGCTTTCTCGAGTTAGAATCCCATCTTGGGTCTAAAGAAAGGTCACAGCTTTTTGGATATGAGGTTAAAACTAATGACACTGAGGAGAGCTAATTAGGCTCTCCTTTTTCTGTAATAGGATGCTTTTCTAAAACTGACTCAGCTTATCCCTTAAATGAATAATTACATAGTAAATGGGAAAAATATATTTGTTAAAAATAACTAAGGAGATGATACAAATGGCATTAATACCTTATGATCCATTTAGACAATTAACTAACATTAGGAGAGATTTTGACAGATTATTCAATGATTTCCCTTTTCATTTAGACAATGAAATGAATCAATTGGGGAATATAAGAGTGGATGTTCATGAAACAGATAAAGAGGTAGTAGCAACTTGTGACATTCCAGGCTTACAGAGTAAAGAAGATGTAAACATTGATATTGAAAATAATGTATTGAGAATTAGTGGCTCAATTAACAGAACTAATGAGATTAAAGAAGAGAATATGCATAGGAGAGAAAGATACACAGGTAGCTTTCACAGAGCTATTACACTACCAACTCCTGTTTCTGAGGAAGGTATAAAGGCTTCTTATAAGGATGGTGTACTAGAAGTTATCATGCCTAAACAAACTCAAACAAATAAAAAGAGAATTGATGTGGATTTCCATTAAAAATGAGCAGTTTGCTACCTGTTATGAAAGAGTTTGGCAGGGATTACTTACAGGAAATTGCTGAGGAACAACCTGACCTAGTTGATTTGCTAATTTTAAGCTGCCATTTACCTCAGGCAAAGAAAAAAATTATTTTAAATGAGCTGACTAATAATATTAAAAATTCCTACCAGGGGCTGTCCGAAAAGTCCCTAAAATAAGGCAAGAGGAGAAAAAGGCTCGTTTTTCTCCTCTTGCTTTTCTATTCTGTTGTTTTATTTTTGAAAGTAGCTGGCGGATGCCCGCTACTTTCAATAGGTTGTGGGCCAATGCCACAATCCCAAACTCGGCATGAACCTTATCGAGCCCCCGCAACGAAAACCTGCGGAACGACCGATTGCCCTTAATATGACCAAACGCACTTTCTACTTCGATTTTCCGTCGAGCGTAGATTGCGGTCTTCTCTTCACATTCAAGGGCTGTTTTCGCTTTGGTTTTCATTTCTTCAAAAATCGTATTCCAGTGAATTTGCCGATTTCCCTTGGCTTTTGTGCACTGGGCCTTCAAGGGACAATCTGTACAGTCTTCGCATTCATAGATTTTGAAACTTTGTTCATAACCGTAGCGATTTTTTTTGGTTTGATATTTTTTAAAGAGAACCTTCCTTCCATTTGGGCAAATAAAATAATCGTCTTGTTCCATATAAGTCCAGTTTTTAGCGTTTTTGATATCATTTTTGAATTTACGTGTTTGTTCATGGAGGTAGGAACCATAAGGAATAAGAAAATCAAAACGTAGCTCTTTTTCTTCTCCTACCGCATAAACATAATTTTCTTCGCTTCCGTAACCTGCATCGGCAATGACGGTTTTAGGCATCGGTAATGATGTAGAGGCGAGCTTTTCCATATGTGGAATAAAACAACGTGTGTCAGTTGGGCGTTGATGAATCGAGTAGAATAGGATAAATTGATTTTCTGTCCCCATTTGAACATTGTATCCTGGTTTTAGCTGACCGTTTTTCATAGGATCTTCTTTCATTCGCATAAAGGTGCCATCTTTGTCCGTTTTTGAATAACTGTTTCGTTCGCCAAAGATTTCGTTCTGTTCCTTATATTTGGCAAGTCGCTCGATGAAATCCTGTCGGATTAACTTCACTGACTTCTTTAATGTACTACGTTCTTTTCGCTTTTCTTTACGGATGTGTGTACAAGATTCTATTTCGATTTCCTCTGTTAACGTTTCTACTTTCTCCTCGAGTTTCTCCGCTACACTTTCTAGAGTAGGTATCGTGTGGTCTTCGTTGAGAAGAACTTCTCCTTGGATCATACCAGCTTCCAATTGGGTTAGTTCCTGAATATGTTGAAGGGTTTCTTGAATTTTTTCTTTTAATTTAGCTTCAAATTTCTCGGTTGATTTCTTCCATACAAAAGTATACTTATTGGCATTGGCCTCGATTTTGGTCCCATCCAAAAAGTAGTTTTCCATTGTGATGTAGTTTTCTTCTATTAGTTTTAGAATCATCACTTCAAATAGCTCGTCTATCAAAACATTCAACCGTACTCCTCTAAACTCATTAATGGTACGGAAATCAGGTTGTTGCATCGCAGCTAGCCACATCGCTGGGATGTTTTCTGTAATCAGCTTTTCGATCCCACGGCAAGAATAAATTTTTTGAGAATAGCCAAATAGAATGATTTTAAGCATCATTTTAGGATGATAAGAGCTTCGTCCTCCACCTTTATAATGGGAGAATAGAATTTTGTCCGAAACAGCCTCTACCATTTCATCTATCACACGGGCCACATGATGAGCTGGAATGAAGGATTCTAAATCAAAAATTGCTTGGATTTGACGGTTGTTGTAAGGTTTGAACGTTGGGGATAATTGCCTTTTATTGTTTTTTTTCTCCATCTCATTCCCTTCTAGAACTGGAAGTAATGTCATTTGCGTGTTATAATTTTCAGTAGTAATCATTTGATTGCACAAAAAAATCATCCTTTCTTTTAATGTTGTGTGGTAACTTCATTTTACTAAAAAGGATGTTTTTTTTGTGCATTTTTTTAGAAAAAAGATAAAAAAAGGGGTCCGAAAAATTAGCTTTTACTCACTTTTCGGACAACCCCTTTTCTTTTGTAAGCCCAAACTATAAAAAATAAGCATACCTTAACCGTACGCATCATAAATCACCGTATATCATGATTTTTTTAATCAGATATACGGTGATTTCATTTTATCTGCCACATTCTGCTTGAATCATTTTTGACCAAGGCATATATTGATTTAAAATTTCCGAATGTGGATAGATATCAAGATTCGGAAAATCTGTCAGTAACTTCAAGAGATAACGATAGAAATCCACTCCGTTTGCTTTTGCCATTTCTGCGATACTTAAACAGATGGCGTTGGCTTTTGCACCAACTTCACTGACGGAAAAGAGCCAGTTTTTTCTTTTATGTGTTTAAGTACATAAAAGGAAAAACTGGATTTTTGCAAACACTCCGAAAGGAGCGAAGGCTAGTGCTGTGACTTATAGTATTGTAGAAACAGCCAAAGAAAATGGGCTTAATCCTTATCAATACTTGATGTACATTTTCGAGAAGCTTCCCAATGAGATGCGAGTAATGAGAACGCCATTGATCGGATTTTTAAAGCCTGATTTTCTACTTCTGTCAAAAATGTCTCGTCATATTCAAATTCCTGTACCTCCGATAAATATCTTATATTTTTTGCTGCTTCAATTCCTCGCCTACGCAAGGATTTCGATTTTACCAAATCACAATAATAAATGGTATTCGCTGTAGTTGGTACTGAGCCAGCTAATTGAGTAAGATAGGTTACGCCGCCCACATCCTCCAGTATCCCTTTTTGATTTAGTTGTTCGGAAACAGTGACCACATCAATATCTTTATAGCCACCCTTTATACTCTTTAATTCTGGTTTTAATTCTTCCTCTGGAATAAGTAATGATAAGGTTTTGAATAGTTTGTCATCACCTTTGTTGCTTAACTCTGCTGCTAATTTATTTACATACCAATTAGGTGCTCCTGTCGCAATTAATCATATCGGCACATGTTTCAACAGATTTTTCAAAGCGATAAATAAATACAACTTCAATATATCTTTGTCCATCTTTCGAGTGCGGCTTAATGACTTCTAATTTTTGAAATAGGCCCGAGATTTACTGGTGTTCCATATAATTATAAATTGTTATACACAACTTCCAGTAGCTTGATAATATTGTCTTGACGTTGAAACAGTTCGTCCTGACGTTGAAATAGTTTGTCAAGAGTTTTCGTTATACTTTGAATGGCATTACCTGTGCCATAAAGTTTATTCTTGAACTCTACAAGCCCTTGCTTTATCTTTTCAATTTTATTGTCAATTACATCGGCGTATGCGAGCCATAGTATAAATTCGTACATAAAAGGATTAGATTAGTCATTCCTAGGTCCAGTTTAAAAAATTAGGTATTGCTAGGCCTAGTTTCGTATTGCAAAAAATGTGCTATTGCCGTTTATTATTTTCAGGATAGTATTTAACAACAAGAGTCAAATTGAACAGTTGTTTTTCAGTCTTTTTTCATATCGAGAAACATATACTCAGTAAGAATGACTTTAGAATAGGAGGATCTAAATGACAAACAACAACCTGTTAAGCTTTTATGATCCATATGTTTATCAGACATTAACAACCATTGTTGGTAAAATTGTTACTGTTCAAACCATAAGAGGTAGCGTTCGTGGCTCCTTGAAAAATGTATTGCCAGATCACATTGTTGTCGAATCTAACGGAACTCCCTTTTTTATTCGTACCCAGCAAATTATTTGGGTTTTTCCTGGTTAACAAAAAGGAAGTGGAGGGGAAATAATGTTTAAAAGAATAAATAAATTGGCAATTGAACTTCCTATACCCGCACACGGCGATATGAATGCTGCAGCAGCAGTACAAGAACTCTTGGGTGGCAAGTTTGGGGAGATGTCTACCTTAAATAACTATATGTTTCAGTCTTTTAACTTCAGAAATAAAAAAAAGCTAAAACCATTCTATGAGTTAGTGGCAAGCATTACAGCAGAAGAATTTGGTCATGTAGAACTTGTTTCTAATACGATTAATTTGTTATCGGTAGGTAATACTTTTCCAGGGAATCCGGATATCACTCCACTTCAAAATGGGAAGGATGCGAGAAACACCCACCATTTTATTTCTACAGCTCAAACGGCTATACCAGGTGATTCAATGGGAAGACCTTGGACTGGTGATAATGTTTTTAATAGTGGAAATCTGGTTTTAGATTTAACACATAACTTTTTTCTAGAGATTGGTGCACGTACACATAAAATGAGAGTTTATGAGATGACTGATAACCCAGTTGCTAGAACCATGATTGGGTATTTACTTGTTCGTGGAGGAACACATATCCTCGCCTATGCGAAAGCAATCGAAATTGCTACAGGGGTAGACTTGACGAAAATGCTTCCAGTTCCAAATCTTGATAACTCAAAATTTGATTATGCCAGACCGTTCATAGAAAAAGGCTTAAGCAATGTGCTATTCACATGGAGCGAAACAGAATACAGGGATATCGGAATGATTTGGAAAGGAACAAATCCGGAAAATGGGCAACCACTTGAAGTGAAAATTGGTACTCCTGAAGGCGGACCAATTCCAAACTTAGAGGAGTTACCTGAAGAATTTGCTCCTGGTATTACTAGGGACGATTATGAATTAATCAAAAAACGTCTAATGGAAAATTTATAATAGATTTTTTGTAGGAAAGTTTTTCAACGACCTGGAGGATTTGAAGCAACTATAAGAGGATATTTTTACCAAGAAGCTAGAGAAACAGAAATTAGGTTAGCAAGGAGACTAATTAAAGGAGAACGATTTCATCCAGCGACATACTCATTATGGTTCTTTAAACCAGAAGGTAGTTGCCCTGCACAATGGTATAATCAATGGAATGCTGGGCGCTATAAATCACACTGTTTTTACTCTCCTACAGAATCATCCTGCCCCGATGTTTATCGAACATAATAGGTTAATATATAATCTTTAAATAAATTTACACTTACAAATGAACAAGTTATGTATGGGGGTACCCCTTAATAAAAAAGAAATCCTTAATGCCACAAAAACATTTTATGGAAAACCAAAGCTTTTCTATCATGATGGAGGAATTATTGATATTACCCAAAATATACGGGATGATTATTATGATGTAACGGTCCAAATTACTACGTTTGAAGGAGCACATAATCCACCATATGGATTTGATACAATCACTTTAAGGATTCAAAGTTTCGAAGTGATAAACTATGAACACAAAGATGTATCGAATATCGGAAAGATACCATTGAATACACTAAAAACATCAACCTACTTAACTACACAGCACTTGATTAATGGGGAAAGCAATTTTGGCTTGGAGGTATTGATATTTCCAAGCCCATTTCTTATTTATCAATCTGGCACTCAACTTCTGTTCCATCTAGAAAAGTTACAATCACTTTTTCCTCTTTATACACCGTCATCTTTTCTACTAGTTTTAAGAATAAATTCATATAGAAAAGCAGGGCCTGACCCCCAGTGCGCTAACGCTTTAGTACGATGGGGGTCAGGCCCTTAATTCCCAAAACTATTTTACTTTCTGTATTTCTTTTTCTGTGATGTAATCGTCTACAGGATTGGTAGCTTCATATAGGGGTAGCGTCAGGAAAATGCGGATTTACAACGTTAAGGATATCAAAATATAAAAAGTCTAATTTCTCGGTGTTATAAGTGAAAAATTAGGCTTTAGTTACTTCATTAAAGCGCCTGATTGTTGAAGACTAAAGTTTATATTCATCAAGAAAATTGATGTGCTCTTATCCTAACAAATTTTATTTAGGACTTACATGTATGCCTTCACTCTCTCGCCAATCTGCATAGAGTATACGCTTTACATTATTATATCCATTAGTAGTTAATTGGTTATCTAACCACTGTTGATCAAATCCGAGTTCATGTAAATTATCCCATAAAATTTCCCCATCTATTTTTAACGATGTTGGGACGTCTACTGGACTTTCTGGAAGATTGAGATCTTGCTTGTCTGGTTTTTGATACTTGGAATTTAATAATAGTGTTGTGTAAATAACTATTTATAAAGAGTAAAAAATGAACAAACGCCAACACCTTGAACATAGGGTTTGGCGTTTTCTCTATACGAATTACAAATAGGCCATTGACCCCTCTCTATTTGGGATGGCTAGACTTCCATTTTATAGTCTAATAAAATTTTCCTTAAATCCTGTCTCGGTATTTCCAAATTAATTGTCACCCGTATAAGTTCGTCCTCTTTATCACTTTCCCGATCCGACAATTCGATTTCGCGATCAGATTGAGTGGACAACTCCACACCTTCCCTCACATCGGAATTAACGTCTTCTTTACCACTTATTGATTCTCCATACAACATTTCCCACTGTTCATATAAGTTTTTTGCTGTGTGATATTCATCAAGATCAGCTTCTGTATCTATCTGTAATTTTTCTTTCAACCCACGACATGACTCTTCCCATTCCTCTAAGGTCTTCAAATCAAATAATTTTGAAAACCTTGGTTTCATTCTTTCCCAATGCAAATAAATGTTATCACACCATTTCAGCAACTCTTCACGATATTGTATTTCTTCTACTTCTTCCACTCCTCTTCATCTCCCGACCATAATTTTCATCCATAATATTCAAAAAACAATCGACATGTTTAAAAGTACAAATAGGTAAATTTCGTTAATGCTTCTGGTTATGAAAAGGTAAGTGGCCTCCGGTAATTGATAATAGACTTATCAAAAGTAAATTATTCAAAATGACACAAACCTTTTATTAAAACATCCTTGTTAGTGATTTTTACCTATTTGATAATAACAATTTCATCATATGCTCCGCGATTGTCCAATGACTAGACAGTTGCCTAATTGTTATTAATTGGAATTACTTGGTCAATAATCATTGCTTTTAAAATTCCAAGTGCAAAGGCTTGTAGTTATTCCACCAGATGAAATAGTTATAGCCGAAAGAAAGAAAGTTTCTGTTGAAACGAATAAACCCCCAAGACAAATAACAAAAACATCCATAATGAGAATGATGATCCCAACATTAATTTTAATGAATTCAGAAAAGTACTGGGCTAATAAATCTGTTCCACCTGTGCTTGTCTCGAAGCGAAGCATAAGACCAATGCCAAAACCAATGAATACACCACCTGTAAATGAACTAAGAATTGGTGAAAATTTTATAGGAACTTGATTAACGTTATGAAAAAGGTCAATAAAAAATGATGATAAAAGCATACCGTGCAAACTATTAAAAAAATATGAACGATACTTAAACCAAGCTAGAGCAAAAATGGGGATGCTCAATACCATTATCGTGAACCCGGCGTTTGTATTTAATAAATAACTAATAATTAAACCTAGGCCAATAATTCCGCCATCTAAAACTTTGTTTGGTATTAAAAAAGTATTTATTCCCAACGCTATTGACATGCTGCCTACAAGAATAGCAACTGCTTTCATAAAATATGGCATTTATTAAGAACTCTCCTGTCTAAATGGACGTGTTCTATGTATATGCCAAAAACGTTAGCATTATAGACAACTTTTACTTCACTGAATATAACTTCTGAAGTGCAAGTAGACGCAACATAAGCGCAAAAAAACGATAACTAATAACCCTAGCCCTTGTAGGTCAAGTAACCCTGTTTAAAGGAAAATGTCTATTAATGATACAAAAAAACTACCCGAGGTGAGGCAGTTTTTGCAGATAGACATTAAATTTATTCAATTATAATATATGATATAGGTGCATTCCCAGTTTACTCCCTTTATTTTACACTAGGCGATAACATAAATACGATTTTGATACTTCTGCTCTTTCCCTACTAACGAATAGGTATCACGACTTCCTTCTAGAGTATTTACATCATTTGTAGCAGAATATTTAGTTGAAAAAATTTCCTAGCGTTTTTAAATTTAACGGCTGAAGAAAAACTTTCTATATATACATATACCCGAATCAATTTTAAAAAAATATTTTTCCAAAGATTTTATTTTCAAGATTCGACTTAATGATATTATATAAAAAAATGGTACTACTTTTTTGTTATGTGTCTTAAGATCATCCAAGATAGCGAAATAAACCATTATCCTTTTAAAATAGGCATCACTTTATCAATAGCTTCTTGTAGTTTTTCACTATTTTTACTATACATTTGCTTAGCTTCTTTTGATTCGGTTCCAAGAGCAAACAGCTCTAAGTCTGCTTGGCACTTTTTCATGGTCGAAAGAATTAAAGGTCTTTCTTGAGGAGATGCGACTTGTAATTGATCGTCAAACAGGTCAACTGTTAACTCTCCATAGGAATTAACTTGTCCAAGAAAAACATTTTCTACCGTTACACCAAGTTTTTCTAATTCAGTGTGTAACCAAGCACGGCTTCGTCCAATCGTCGCAAGTGGTTCATCCATTATCACACCATCCATAATAACAGTCTGAGACTCTTTAATTGAAGCAACCGTCAAGTTTAGATCCTTTGCTGTTAATGGTTGGTTCTCTTTTTTTAACATAACGGATAAATCTCCCGTTGCCTCTAATACAGCAAATTCTACATCAGCTACCTGATAAACATCCTTCTTACGAAGTAATTCTAACAATTCATCTGTCGTGTATCTTTCTTTTTTCAAATTATCTTCCATGATTTTTCCATCTTTAATGAATACAGATCCTTTGCCTTCTACAAAATCACGGAACTTTTTACTTTTTAGAGCAATAAGACCCACTATATAGGGGATAGCTGCCATAACTAGAATGGCTAATCCTCCTATAATGATACTATGTCTTACCTCAAGGATAACGATTGCTGCGATTCCTCCTATCGTAATACCTGTTACATATTCGAAGAAGGAAAGTTGAGATAGTTGCTTTTTTCCTAAAAATTTGGTAATAAAAAACAAAACAACCATAAACAAAATGACTCGAGAAATAACATTTAGCCAAAGAGGCATTAGTAGACCCCCTATATTAAAATCCTTTATATTGGAATTCTTCTCGTTCCAATTCTCCAACTCTTTTTTTCAAATCTGTCACAAGTTCGTTCACTACCATCATGGTTTCATGTAAAGTTTTCTTGGATTCGTTTTCTTGTGTTCGTATGGCTAAACTGGATAGACTAGCTTCTACCCCTTTTAGACTGGAAAAACACTGTTTAACATCTGAACCTACTGTCATCCAAATTCTCCTTATCCTTTTGGTTTAAAAATTAAAGCTCCTAACATGCCGAAAACAATGGCAGCTGAAATACCAGAGCTAGTTACTTCAAACATTCCTGTCATCACACCAACTAACCCATGTTTTTCGGCTTCTTGCATCGCACCATGTACAAGAGAATTCCCAAAGCTGGTAATCGGAACAGTAGCCCCTGCCCCAGCAAAATCAATCAAGGGTTCATATAAACCAACCCCATCTAAAATGGCACCCACCACTACAAGGGTACTTAACGTATGTCCCGGTGTAAGTTTGAATACATCAAACATAATTTGCCCAATTACACAAATTAAACCTCCTACTGTAAAAGCCCAAAAATAGGTCATATTTATTGTTCACCTCCATATTCAATCGACACTGCATGGGCAATACAAGGAATGGTTTCATTTTGCTGAAAGGACAATGGTGAGAGTAGAGCACCTGTAGCTACGACTAACATTTTTTTAAATTCTCCTTTTTTCATGCGGTTTAATAAATGACCATAAACGACCGTTGCTGAACAGCCTGCACCACTTGCTCCTGAGAGAACCGGCTGCCCCTCCCGATAAATCATAAGGCCACAATCTTGGTATTGTTCTTCACTAATAGGAGTTCCATGCTTTTTAAATAGATCCATGGACACTTCCTGTCCGATTTGGCCAAGGTCACCGGTTACAATTAAATCGTAATAAGATGGCTCAACATTTCGTTCCTTTAAATGGGCTTCAATGGTATCAACCGCAGCTGGCGCCATAGCTCCTCCCATGTTAAATGGATCTGTCAGACCCATATCAATCACACGGCCTATTGTAGCAGAAGTGACACGAGGTCCATCCCCAGAATCACTTAATAGGGCCGCACCGGCACCAGTAACAGTCCATTGTGCCGTAGGAGGTTTTTGTCCACCATACTCAGTTGGATACCGAAATTGTTTTTCAACAGCTGTATCATGACTAGATGCTCCTGTTAATAAATATTTAGCTCCTTTCGTATTCACAATATAAGCACCTAGAGCCAGTCCTTCCATAGACGTAGAGCAGGCACCGAATAAACCAAAATACGGAGATCCAATTGTTCGACTGGCAAAACTTGTCGGAGTTATCTGGTTGATCAGATCCCCAGCTAGGATAAATTGAACTTGATCTTTTTGGATGCCCCCTTTTTCCATGGCTTTTTGACAGGCTTCTTCAAAAAGGACTTTATGTGCCTTTTCATAGGAATCCTGTCCAAGCCATAAATCAGCATGAAGGAGATCGAAATCTTCTGCGATCGCTCCGTTTGCTTCAAATGGTCCTCCAACTGTTCCAGTAGAAAGTATCACAGGTTTGTGTTCAAAGATCCATGTACGATGACCTGCAAGCATTATAAACCACCCCACTGGATTAAAATGGTCTTGATGAGGGCAATGACAAAAGCAGAAAAAACACCAAATAAAATAACCGCCCCTGCTAATTTAAACATGTTGCCGCCTACGCCCAGTACAAATCCTTCGGAACGATGCTCAATGGCAGGTGATATGACCGCATTGCCAAAACCAGTTACGGGTACAGCTGTTCCAGCCCCTCCAAATTGGGCCATTCGATCATATACACCAAAACCAGTAAGAAGCATCGTAATAAAAATTAACGTACCCACTGTCGGATTTCCGGCCGTTTGCTCAGTAAAATCAAAAAAATAAATGTAAAAGTCAGAAATACACTGACCGATCAGACAGATAAGTCCACCAGTTATAAAGGCCTTTATACAATTTTTAACAACCGGTCTTTTAATCTCTCGTTGTTTTTGCAATTTTTGGTATTCCTGTTGCACAGGAGTGAGTTGTTTCTTTTGATTATTAGACATAACTCGTTCCTTTCTCTTTATGTTTGTTCCTTCATAAGACTTTTCAGTTTATTTAAATCCTTTTTTAAGTTTTTCTCATTCGTATCGTTTTTTTTCAGTCTCTGTTCTATGTTTTCAAGTTCCCAGAACATTTTTTTATCACTCGAAACAAATACTTTATGATCGGGATACATTTTTTTTAAGTCAGATTTAACTGACTTCTCGATATTTTTTAATCGGAAACGGTTGAAATTTCCGACTTTTATCGCTACTAAAAGCTCATTATCTGTATTCACAGCCTTTACATCCGAAATTTCTTCCTTAGTGATAATCTTTTCTTTAGCATGATTGGCAACAGATTGATCAATTGGTTTACTTGTATGTACTTGTGAAATACTCAAATCATTATTATTATCTAACTGATTTTGGTTCCCGTTACACCCTGAACCCATTCCGATAAGGATTAAAATGAAAAATAATATTTTCACTTTCATGAAATCACCTCCATGTTTTACCAGTATAGGGATGCAAAAGGTTGGCCTTTCAACCAACCTTTTCGCCATACTCATTATTGTTGTTTGTATTGAGGTTCTTCTTGTTCGATTTGTTGAACACGTGGTTCAACATTATCAATAACGGATTGGGTTTGTGTAGCAGCATCTTGATAAAGTTTCTTAGCTTGTTGATTATCCGTACTGAGAGCAAATGTTTCAAAGCTAGCTTGAGCGCTTTTTAATCCAGCTAAAGCTGTTTTAACGTCATTTATGACTGTCATGAATAACACCTCCTATGATTTGACAGTAATATGGTGCTAAATAAAATATAAATTTATTCATTTATTTTTAAAATTTAAATATGAAATATTTTAAGGTTTTTGGTAAATCAAGCTTTTTTAAAAAAGTGATTAAAGTTCAGTTGATTTATTCATGGGTTACTGTGAGTTTTAGTCCAAACATAGACATATATGCTTTTTGTTTTGGAAATGGAGTAATAGTTGCAGGTTTGTGTTATTAAATTATTTAACATAAGAAAGTGGAAAATTATCAAAGGAGAATAGGAAGTATGTATAAAGATTATAGTGAAATGGTTTTAGGACCAAAACCACGAGCTAGACAAAAGAATTTTTTTGGAAGTTTAGAGGATAGTTTTAAAAATCCTATTATACATAAGGAAATTCATCGCGATAAAGTTTATGTTCCCTTAGATCTAAGTAGGGTTTGGGACAGGATACATTAAAATAAGCATTTTCATTTGTATAGCAACTTCTAGGCTTAGTGACAGGGTTGCTGCTCTAGACCGCAAAGTAGAGTTTTCACCCTCTATTCAATAGATTACACTCAAAATAGTGATTATTCTAATGTTAGGGGAAGGATATTTATGAAACGAAATTGGAATGAAGATGAGCTGCTAGAACATTTTGTAGTAGTATCAATTGAAAGAAAACTGATTGGTAATAAAACAGGGGCAAGTCGTTTAGGATTTGCAGTATTATTAAAGTACTTTCAACAAGAGGCTAGATTTCCTTCTAAGAAACAAGATATTCCCAAAGTGGTAGTTGAATTTATAGCACAGCAATTGGGGTTATCTTCAGTGCTCTTTGTGGAATATCGTTGGGGCGCAGATGAAAGAAACTTTACTTATTATCGAAAACAAATTCGAGAATTCTTCGGTTTTCGAGAACTTACAGCAAAAGATAACGAACTTTTGACAGAGTGGTTACACGGTCAAGTTCAATTTACTCATGATATCGACTACTTAAAAAATCAGGCATATAGCTTATTTCGTAAGTGGAAAGTCGAACCTCCTTCGATTGGAAGCTTGAATCGGATGATTGATTCTGCCATTGACACTTTTGAAAAGAATTTATATCAATCGACTTATCATCAGCTGTCTCCTAGGACTTGTTCTCGATTAGATGCATTACTGGAATCTCATGCGGATGAGGAATCGGAAGAAGGTTTTGAAGAAGAGTTTCATGAGAAAGTGGAATCTGACATTTTAACTTTTCGGCACCTTTTATCTTCTCCTCGTAAACCAAGTGTAAGCACCATGGAAATGGAAGTTAAAAAACTATTAGCGATCAAGCATCTACACATTCCTCCAGGATTATTTCATCATTTGACTCCGAAATTAGTAAAGAAATATCGACTTCGTGCAGCTACGGAGACCTTAACGGAATTGCGTGCACACCCAGCACCCATTCGTTATACTCTACTTGCCATCTTATTTTCGCATCGTCATGGGGAAGTCATTGATTATTTAGCTGATTTATTGGATGAAATTACGCTTAAGTTCGGAAATAAGGCCAAGAATACAACCCGAAAAGAAGCAGTAAAGGAATTAGAAAGAATCCAAGGGAAAAATAAACATATTGTCAACTTATTAAAAGCGACGGTAGATCATCCAGAAGGCGTTATTCAAGATACTCTATTCCCTATTGTCAGTCCTTCCACGATTCAAGATATTATAAAAGATATGACAAAAAATAATCGGGAATACAAAGAAAAAATCTATACAAAGATGCATGCCTCTTATCGCGGATATTATCGACATGCTTTCTCTAATATTTTAATGAATCTTACCTTTCGGTCCAACAATAAATTTCATCAACCTGTGATTGAAGCCATTCAACTCATTCGAGAATATGGAGAAAGTGGGCAACGTTTTTTCGCTGCTGGAGATGAAGTGCCTATTGAAGGCGTAATTCAGCCCAAATGGAAAGATGTCATTATCGAGATAGACAGCAAAGGCATAGAGAGAGTGAATCGAATCAATTATGAAATTGCAGTGATCCAATCGCTTCGTACTCGTCTTCGTTGTAAAGAAATTTGGATTGAGGGTGCTGATCGATATCGAAACCCAGATGAAGATCTCCCCCAAGATTTTGAAGAGCACAAGGAAGAATATTTTCAAGCACTGAAAGCACCACTTGATGTAGAGCCTTTTATCGAAGATATTATACAGTTGATGAAAGATAAGCTCCAATTACTAAATCAAGGGTTAGAGGTTCAAAGTAACGAACAAGTCGCGATTACTACTAGAAATAACAAGGGGTGGATTCGAGTCACTCCACTTGAAAAGCAAATTGAACCCCCACATGTGATGAGGATTAAACAGGAGATTAAGAATCGTTGGTCTGATATCAACCTATTGGATTTATTAAAAGAAACAGATTTTCATACGGAGTTTACCCAGCATTTTAAGACCACTGCTGATAGCGAGATTTTAGATCGAGAAACCATCCAACGACGGCTTCTTCTCAGTTTATTTGGATTAGGAACGAATACAGGTTTGAAAGCTGTTTCTGCTGGAAACCACCTAGATGGTTATCGGGAGCTTCGGTATATCCGTCAAAAATTTATTCATAAAGATCATTTACGAAAAGCCAATGCAGAGGTTACCAATCATATTATCTACCATCGGCAGAAAGAAGTATGGGGAGAAGCTACTACTGCATGTGCTTCCGATTCAAAACATTTTGGATCTTGGGATCAGAACCTCCTTTCCGAATGGCATCCTCGTTATAAGAGGCAGGGGGTTATGATTTATTGGCATACGGATCGAAAATCGGCATGTATTTATTCTCAGCTTAAGTCCTGTCTCTCTTCCGAAGTGGCCGCGATGATAGAAGGGGTCCTTCGTCACTGCACAGATATGAAAATCGATCGAAATTATGTCGATACACACGGACAAAGTGTGGTTGCTTTTGCTTTTTGTCATCTGCTTGGTTTTAAGCTGATGCCACGTTTCAAAAATATAGGTTCTCAAAAGTTATATCGTCCAGAAGCTGGCATGAATGATGAATATCCTCACCTGCAACCGGTTTTAAGTAGACCAATTAACTGGGATCTTATTGGACAACAGTATGAACAAATCATTAAGTATGCAACTGCTCTACGTTTGGGTACTGCTTCTGCCGAATCCATATTAAAGCGATTTACTAGGGATACAAAACATCCAACATATCTAGCTTTATGTGAATTAGGGAAAGCGATTAAAACGATCTTTTTATGTGATTATTTACACTATGAAGAGATTCGCAGGGAGATCCATGAAGGATTAAATACAGTGGAACAATGGAACTCGGTGAACACCTATATTTTTTATGGAAAAAATAGTGAAATTCGTTCCAATTCTATAGAAGATCATGAGGTGTCTGCCTTATCACTTCAATTGCTGCAAAATTGCTTAGTCTATATGAATACCTTAATGGTACAAGAAGTACTTTATGACAACAACCAATATTGGTTGGAGAAAATGACTCCAGAAGATTTTAGGGGATTAACACCTTTATTTTATCATCATGTCAATCCATACGGAACTTTTGAACTCAATATGAATCAGCGAATACCTATTAAGTTGAAAGTGTCGTAGTTTTGATCATTTTGATCGGTGACAAAAACCAGCTAATATCCCGTCAAGATATTAGCTGGTCTTTTGTAATGAACACTTAGATGCGGAAAGAGCGCAATCCTTACTCCAGAAAAGCGCCCGTTGAAGACTAAAGTTTATATTCACCAAGAAAATTGATATGCTCTTATCCTAACAAATTTTATTTAGGACTTACATGTATGCCTTCACTCTCTCGCCAATCTGCGTAAAGTATACGCTTTACATTATCATATCCATTGGTAGTTAATTGGTTATCTAACCACTGTTGATCAAATCCGAGTTCATGTAAATTATCCCATAAAATTTCCCCATCTATAATTAACGATGTTGGGAGGTCTACTGGACTTTCTGGAAGATTGAGATCTTGCTTGTCTGGTTTTTGATACTTGGATTTTAGTAATAAACTTAATTGCCCATTAGCTTCCAATATACCGTATTTGACTTCGCGAACTGAAAAGACATTATTTTGACGGAGTATACTCAATACTTGATTTACATCCAATTTGTTCTTTGTAAGTAACTTTCTGTCCATAACACCATCTCGAATGATGATGTTAGGATTGCCTAATAAGAGAGAACGTGTCGATTTATTTTTTAGAGTCATAAACTCTATTCCCAACATAAGAAACGTCCACAATCCGATGGCGTTATTTATGATACGGTTCTGCGTCCTTCATTATTTGGTAAAGCATTCTTTAAAGACAAAGCACTGTCTTCTAAAAACCAGAAGACAATGCGCTTTATTTCCTTTCTGTTTGATTCAACTTCAATTTTCTTAATAAGTGATTTTATTAAGATTTTCTTATTTTCATTGCTTGCACCAGTAAATAAAGCGTTGAAGTTTTCTAGGGCCTCTTTTACAATCTTTTCATCAACAGAGTAGGATGAAGTAACTTTACCGTACTTTTCTTCTAAATCGCTGACAATACCCTGTAATCGATCTACTTCATCCTCAATTTTCCCAGATAACCTTCCGTATGCTTTTGCAGTAATTTCTTTATTGCGATATTCTTCGTCAATAGCGTCCAATTCCTTCTCTTTTACTCTCAATTCCTTTTTATAAGCAACTATTTGCTCTTGAAGTTTGTCTGTATCTGTATGTTTTTCTTTATTTATTTTATCGATAATGTCATTTACGATTCCAGATTTAGAGATTAGACCATTAATATAAGATAAAACTTGTTCTTCGATCAGTTCTTTCTTAACTAAATTGGAGCGGCAGACATCTTTACCCTTTGTATGATAGTTTTGACACATGTAATAAAAATGATATCCTGAACCATTTCTTTTCTTTGACTTACTCATAACAGTTCCAGCCCCGCAGGTGGGACAACGTAATATCCCTGAAAGTATAAACTCACTCTTAATATTTTTGGTATTTGTAGAAGCGTCTCTGTTTACCTTATTAACTTCTTGTACCCTATTCCATAAACCTAATTCGATTATTGCCTCATGTACACCTTCGGCACTGATTGGATCTGTCTTCCCACTTCTCCGTTTCTTTTCCCACTCTCTATGAGTTCCCCAATTTAATTGACCAATATAAGTTCTATTTTCCAAAATTGTTTTTACAGCATTTATACTAAAACTGTTATTTTTCTTAGATTTTTTTCCCTCACTATTTAGTACATTTGTAATCGCTTTGTACCCATAGCCGTTTGCCCTTAATTGAAAAATCTGTTTAACTATTTCACATTCTTCCTCATTAATTACTAAACTTTTCTCTACTACATCGTATCCTAAAATGATACCACCGTTCCACATACCTGATTTTGCACGTTTTTCCATGCCACTTGACACACGCTCTATAATTAGTGACCTTTCATACTCAGCAAAAGTACCTAGCATAGAAATAAACATATAACCGTTGGCATTACTACTATCTATATCACAAGTAGATACTAATAGTTTCATATTTCTTGGATGGAGTTCATTATCAATTAAATCTAAAACATCCCTGTTCTTCCTTGAGATCCGGTCCACTTTCCATACTAAAATCGCATCAAAATCACCATTTCTCATATCAGAAAATAACCTTTGAATTTCAGGTCTGTTGAAATTTTTACCTGAATAGCCACCATCAGTGTACACACCTACTATTTTATACCCTTTCCTTTCGGCATATGCCCTTAACTCATCTTCTTGCCCTTCCAATGAAAAACCTGTTCTTTTTTGCTCCTCAGTACTCACCCTTTTGTAAATCACAACTCTTAATTTTTTATTGTTTTCCATATATATCTCTCCCCTCATTCAAATCACTTTTACTTACAAAATTATTCATAGTATCGTTACCATAAGATTTAATAACTTGACATCGTATCTTTTTCATAATTTCAACGGGATTTGTTTTTTTCTATTTTTCTTCATATCCAATCCTCATATAAATTACAGGTTTCTTTTTTGAATTTTTCACTTATGATATCCCCCTTTAAGATTTGGGCAAGCAGCAGCTTGCCCATGTTCACATTGAATTATAGCGTCGTTACTTTACTTCTTTTTTAGATAATGAATAATTTAAAATAAGTTCCGCAAGAACTGATACTAGTTCTCTTTTTTTCAATTCTTCTTCACTAGGAATATGAAACTTTTCCTTATCACTTTTCAATTCTTTTGTTGTTTTCTTGTCCATTATAGATTCCTCCCTTTTTCAGGAAGGGTTATAGTGTGAAGTAAATATTATAGAGACACCCTCCTACTGTTAATATTGAAATTGATTATAGTTGCTTATAGAAACTAATTAACCTTACCCCTCAGAAACCATATCGGGAAAATATTTGTCTATTAATTCGTATTCTGAACGTTTTTCTAGCCAGTTGTATGTTTGAAGTGAATTTAGAAGAATAATAGTTTCTATTCCCCAAGTATTTCTACCATCTGTTTCACTGTAGCAAGTAAGTGGTCCACCCTCTACATGTAAAAAGAACTGTCCTATTTTAGTTACATATAGATCTTCATAGATATGATTAAAGTCACCTCTTGTAAGCCCATTACTATACTCAGCAATTAGTGTCGCTGTTTCTGTATTATAAATTTTTTTATTGATTATTTTTTTCATTAAACCATCTCCTCGTATAGTAAGTTTATAGTCCTCTTTCGAGGTAATTTCCAATTAAAATATTGTTCTTTGATAATTCTATAGATGTTAGTTCAGATAGTGGGGGGCTAGCCCCCCACTATCTGAAAAAGT
>NZ_CATNHG010000120.1:0-21069 GCF_950097965.1 Bacillus sp. T2.9-1 | reverse complement strand
CTTTAAAAGCAAGCTTTTAAAGTCCGCTCGACTTGCATGTATTAGGCACGCCGCCAGCGTTCGTCCTGAGCCAGGATCAAACTCTCCAATAAAGAGTTGATTAGCTCATTGCTAAACTCTAGCTTTTGTTACTTGTTTTCATCCTATAACATTAGTTATAAAACGATTATTGTTGACGTTTGTTTGTTCAGTTTTCAAAGAACAATTTGTTTGTTGCTATCAGAAGCAACTTTTATATAATATCATAATCAATTTTTGAAGTCAACCACTTTTTCAAAAAGTAATTTCCAGCGATTAACCTAATCAATCTGACGACTTTTTATATATTATCATCCTTACTTAATGAAGTCAACCCTTTTTTCTTCATTTTTATCGTAATCTGTAAATGATTAAATAATGGATAATGTTCCTTAATAAAAGATGAGAGTCTTACTTCATTTCCAAATGTGATAAAAATCAATTACAATTAAGTATCGTCTACTAAATGAATAAACCACCTTCCCCCCTAACTATTATAAAACTCACAAAAAAAGATTATCTATCTTTTCTTCAAAGGTTTATTCATTCCCTTTGAGTAGTATAGATAATCTCTATCAAATTATAGTAAATATACCTTTAAATAATGTACAATTGAATTGCTACTAACGCTGCTACACCTGGAATTCCTAATATCCCTGACACAGTTGAAGTCGCAAAATTTATCGGCACATGTATACCATATTGATTACCAACCGTATTTAGGAAAAATAAAAATAATGCACCTATCATAATTTTAATAATACCTTGTCCAATCATTCTAAGCGGCTTTATTGGTGTTCCAACTACTAGCAACAAAATAATTAAACCGATAACAATAGATATAATAACAACCGGGCTCACTATCCATCCTCCCTCACTATGCTTGTATTTATAATTATGTCTACTTTCTATAAATAAGACCTAGAAGGGACAACTTTTCCTATGAATTATAAGACTATATCCAATACTTTTTATTATTTAAACAAAAGATTACTTTGTTCCATTATGCTCTAATCTCCAATAATAATGGAAAAGAATAAAAAACAAAAAAGAACAGACCGAGCAAAAATAAGTTTTCACTCGGTCTGTTTATTATTTTAATAAGTTTATTTTTCTTTGTTTTGCTTCTTTAAATAGGAAAAAGTATTTTGCTTCTGACAGTTTAGCAGCGCTAATTACTTCATCGGAAGGATCAAAACTTTTATCTAATAGACTCTTATCATTTAACCATTCTTTCTTTAAATGATTAAATTGGACTAATAGCTTTTCATCGAAATCCTTCCTTAACTTCCCTTTTCTTTGAAAGAACATCACTAGCCCTCCTGTTCTTACACTTCTCTTCTACCTTCTAATGCTTTAGATAGTGTAACCTCATCTGCGTATTCTAAATCGCCACCTACTGGTAAACCATGGGCAATTCTTGTGATTTTAATTCCTGACGGTTTAAGAAGACGTGAGATATACATGGCTGTTGCTTCTCCCTCTATATTCGGATTGGTTGCCATAATAACCTCTTGCGCTTCATCATCTTGCAATCTTTTTATTAAAGAAGGTACATTAATATCTTCTGGTCCTATACCATCCATCGGAGAAATAGCACCATGAAGCACATGATAAAGTCCGTTATATTCTTTCATCTTTTCCATCGCAATTACATCTTTAGGATCTTGAACTACACATATAATACTTCGGTCTCTTCTGCTATCTTCACATATATAACATGGATCTTGGTCTGTTATATGCCCACAAACAGAGCAATAAGTAAGGTTTCTTTTTGCATTAACAAGTGCCTTTGCGAAATCTAATACTGTATCTTCTTTCATATTTAATACAAAAAAAGCCAGTCTTGAGGCCGTTTTAGGCCCGATGCCTGGCAATTTCATAAAGCTGTCAATCAGCTTTGATATAGGTTCAGGATAATGCATAATCTCCCTCCTTAAAACATTCCAGGAAGATTTAATCCTTTTGTAAACTGACCCATAGTAGAGTTAGTAAGTTCATCCGCTTTTTTTAATGCATCATTTGTTGCTGCTAGAACTAGATCTTGCAACATTTCTACATCTTCTGGATCGACAACCTCTTCCTTAATAATGACATCAAGAATTTCTTTATGACCTGATACAACTACAGTTACCATTCCGCCCCCTGCTGTTCCTTCAATTTTCTCCTCACCAAGTTGCTCTTGAGCTTCAGCCATTTTCTTTTGCATTTTTTGCATTTGCTTCATCATATTTTGCATATTTCCCATTCCACGCATTTATCATTACCTCCAGTTTATAGTTTCCATTGGTTTATCTACATATTATGTACATATATAACCAATAGGTTCAAAATTAATCCTTCACTTCTAATAATTCTTCACCAAATAATTTTATTGCTTCCGAGACAACAGGATTATCTTGACGTATTTCTTCGTCTTCCTCATCAGACTCTGCATGATGAGAACTATTTAGAAAGTCTTCCCTTATAGTGAGCCATTGTTCTTCCGGTACTCCTAATAAATTATACCTTGTACCTGTAAGCTGATACAAAGAATTAGTAATCGTCTCTATAAATTTACCATTATCTAATGCCATTTGACAGTGGATTTCATATTTAAACTTAATAATCAAAGAGTCAGATGATGCAGCAACTGGTTCTGCTTCATTCAATAACGCTGCCTGTGATCTCATTTGATTTTGGACTAGCGTATTTAGCATTGCTCCCCAATTACTTTTTACTTTTTGTAGTTCTTGCTTCGTTGCATTTTTTAGAGTCTCCGTTATTTTACCTAATGGAGCTTGGAATCCTTTTCTATTCGTTCTAGCTTTTTTCTGTATTGTCTGTGTTTCCACTGCTACAGATACTCCATTTTGCTTGAGGTTCGAAACTTCTTGTTCTAAAGAAGTTATCTTATCAAGTAAAGATTGTATTTCTGGGATACTCACATGTGCTTGTCCAGATGAAGTCGCCGTCTCTAGCTGGCACAGATTCACAATCGCCACTTCTAAAAAGATTCTAGGATGATTGGTCCAGCGCATATCTTGCTGCGTTTTATTTAATACGCGAATAAGCTCATAAATTTGTTCATGTGTATACGTTTCTGCAAGATCTTTGAAATCATCATCTAACAAAACTCGCTCTAATGATTCTTCTAAGCGAGGCGCTGTTTTATATAGCAGCATATCTCGATAAAAAAAGATAAAATCTTCAATAAATCGATTAGAGTCTTTTCCTGCAAGAAGTAATTCATCTAATGATTGAAGACCTCTTACAGTGTCTCCATCTAAAATAGCTTTAGATAAAGTATTTAAAAAGTTTTGGGAAACAGCTCCAGTTACGGTAAGAGCATCTTCGACTGTAACTACTTCATTGCTATAAGAAATAGCTTGATCTAGCAAACTTAACGCATCACGCATTCCACCATCTGCCGCTCTTGCAATCATTTGCAATGCTTTTTCCTCACAGGAGATTGCTGACTCATCCATAATCAATCTCATTCGATTGACAATCGCTTGCGATGTAATCCGTCTAAAATCAAATCGCTGACATCTTGAAATAATCGTTAAAGGAATTTTGTGAGGTTCAGTAGTGGCCAAAATAAAGATTACATGTTTAGGGGGTTCCTCCAATGTTTTCAAAAGAGCATTAAATGCTCCAATTGATAGCATATGCACTTCATCGATAATATAAACTTTATAAGGTACAGAGCTAGGAGCAAATTTAACCTTATCTCTTATATCCCTTATTTCTTCTACTCCATTGTTAGAAGCAGCATCTATTTCGATTACATCTGGTATAGTACCATCTGTAATGCCCCTACACGCATCGCACTCATTACAAGGTTCACCAATTGGTGCTCTCTCACAGTTAACAGCCTTTGCTAATATTTTTGCTGCACTTGTTTTCCCTGTTCCCCTTGGTCCAGAGAACAAGTAAGCGTGAGATATTTTTTGTTGAAGAAGGGCATTTTGCAATGTCTTTGTTACGTGTTCCTGCCCTACTACATCTATAAACTGCTGAGGACGCCAAACCCGATATAAAGCTTGATAGTTCATAGTACCCTCCATTTTTTATTCATACAATTATTATAGCTTATCCATGTATATTTTTACATCCATAATAGCATACATAAAGGCATCTAAATAGCTTCCCTTTAAAAAGAAAAACCACGGCACCTCTTTCTATTTAAGTAAAAACTGCTCATTTATTCGTTTTCATCTTACAAAAAAACTCATCCTAGTGGATGAGTTTTGTATGTATAAATTAAGCTGCCGTGCACCTTTCATCGACTGGCACCCATAAGCGTTACTTAAGTAGTTAGCTCGGTCCAGGTAACCCTGCGGCACATGGGGGTGTCCACTTAATGCTGCTTCCTTCCGGACCTGACATGGTTCATGGATTCCCATTGCGCAGGACCCGGACGTCAACACCACTTACTTAAGGCAGACCCTACAGGATACCAGCCTCAGAAAGGAATTCAGCCTCGCTAGAGCGGATTGCGAGTACAGGGCACCGCTACCTCCCCGCTTAGCACGACAAAATTGATACCGAATATTAGGTGTCCTTAAGACACACTCTTAGTATACTGATAATGAAAGGAAAAATCAACATAAAGCATTTGTTAATTATTGTAAAGATCATTTTTACTTGTCTTTTGTCTTTTTTCTTCCTTCCTACGATTTCTAATTTCCTGAAAAAAAGAAGTTAATAACTGTCCGCATTCTTGGTCTAATATACCAGAAGCCACTTCACTCTGATGATTAAACCGACTATCTTGAAGTAAATTCATAAAGGTACCAGCACAACCTCCCTTTGGATCAGCAGCTCCATAAACTACTCGAGGAATACGTGACAGTAGAATAGCGCCAGAACACATCGCACATGGCTCAAGAGTAACATAAAGTGTTGCTTCTTCTAACCTCCACGTACCTAATACTTTACAAGCTTTTTCAATGGCGAGTAATTCTGCATGGGCAACAGCAGATTGATCTGTTTCTCTTAAGTTATGTGCTCTTGCTATTACCTCCCCCCTATAGACAACAACCGCTCCAATAGGCACCTCTCCAATTTCTGCCGCTTTCTGTGCTTCCTCTATCGCTATTTTCATAAATAATTGATCTTGTTTTTCTTCCATTCTTACAGCCCACCTATATAAAAACACAAAATTTGTTATGAAATTTCTTCTTTGATTTAAACTAAGTAAACTAGATAATTAATCACAACCATTCCACTTTAGCCAAACGAGAGAAAGTTGTTGGATGGACTGATTGATTTTTCTTTACAACTAGAACCAATGCTTCATTCTACCATTTTACATAGAAAAGGAGAACCGTATGGAATCATCTGAAACAGCTCTCTTAATTATTGATATGATTAATGACTTTAATTTTGAGCATGGAAATATTTTAGCAGAAAAGGCATTAAAAATTGCAGATCAAATCCAATTACTAAAGAAACAATGTGAAAAAGAAAATATTCCAATCATCTATATCAATGATCACTATAATTTATGGCAAGCAGAATTGAACAAAGTAATAGAGTATTGTAAAAATGAAAAAAGCGAATCTGTTATTGGCAAAATAAAGCCAACTGACAAAGATTATTTTTTAATAAAACCAAGACATTCTGCTTTTTATGGGACAGCCTTACATACATTACTTACCCAGTTGCAAGTAAAAAAGCTTATCCTTAGCGGAATTGCTGGCAATATTTGCGTGTTATTTACTGCAAATGACGCCTATATGCGAGAATATCCACTTCTTATCCCAGATAATTGTATTGCTTCTGTTGACGATGAAGATAATCACTATGCTATTCGAATGATGAAAAATGTTATGCGTGCAAAAATATTTACATTCAAAGAAAACACGAGCATTTCTCCTCTTTCTTCCTCATAAGCTGTAATAATGTATCCTTATCAGGAGGGAAGAATATGCAAATTCATGTTGTCAGCAATAATCAAACCTTAACAGGCATTGCAGCTGCATACGGTACTACCGTTAATGATTTGGTAGAAGCGAACGACCTGCCAAATCCGGATCGATTAACAATAGGGCAAGCACTTGTCATTCCCATCATCGGCAGCTTTTATTGGGTACAGCCAGGAGACAGTCTCTGGTCTATCGCTCAAAGATTCCGATTAAATTATGAACAATTAGCCACTATTAATTCCATTCCTGTGAACCAATCTTTACAAGTCGGCTTACGTTTATACATTCCAGATCGTCCAAAAAGACCAGTTGATACTAATGCATATGTGGAACCAAGAGGAACATCTGTTGCCCCTAAATTAGAGGCAAGCGCGCGAGAAGCCTCTCCCTATTTAACCTATCTCGCTCCTTTTAGTTTTCAAGCATTACGGGATGGAAGCTTAAAAGAACCGCTCCTCAATAATTTTCCTAGCATTGCCCAAAGAAATAGAAATGTACTCATGATGGTCATTACGAACCAGGAGAACGATCAATTTAGTGATGAATTAGGAAGAATCCTATTAAATGATGAAACCATCCAAAATAACTTTATCAATAATATAGTTGCGACCGCTAAAAAATACGGATTTAAAGATATCCATTTTGATTTTGAATATTTAAGACCAGTTGATCGGGAAGCCTATAACTCCTTCCTGCGTAAAGCCAAAAATCGTTTTTCACAAGAAGGCTGGCTATTATCTACTGCTTTGGCTCCTAAAACAAGTGCCGATCAAAAAGGAAAATGGTACGAAGGACATGATTACAAAGCCCACGGAGAAATTGTTGATTTTGTTGTCATCATGACATATGAATGGGGTTATAGTGGCGGACCTGCTATGGCTGTTTCTCCTATTGGGCCCGTAAGAGAGGTACTCGAATATGCAATCACCGAAATTCCCTCTTCTAAAATTATGATGGGGCAAAATCTTTATGGATATGATTGGACACTGCCATTCGTTGAAGGATCCATTGCAAAAGCACTTAGTCCTCAAGCAGCAATACAGCTTGCAGCTGATAATAATGTCGCTATTCTTTATGATCAGAAAGCACAGGCTCCTTATTTTAAATACACAGATAGTGCAGGGAAATTACATGAAGTATGGTTTGAGGACGCCCGCTCCATTCAAGCTAAGTTCAATTTAATTAAAGAATTAAATTTAAGAGGAATCAGCTATTGGAAATTAGGGTTGCCATTTCCTCAAAATTGGCTTTTAATAGTAGATAATTTCCAAGTAACAAAAAGAACTTAAATACAAAAGGAAAGGTCTCTTTTTCAATCAGACCTTTCCTTTTTATGCATCTTCTAACCAATTAATTTTGTATATATCGACTTTGCCATACTAACCTCTGAGGTTCCATGAATAATAGCACGACCATCCTTAAATAGGATAACTCGATAACCATCATAATGAAAAGAAACTAAATAGGGATTTGCAATTAAGTTTTCCACCAGAGATTTCCACCGTTGCGAGAGCCCATATAAATCCAATTCCTTAAAAATAGGCGGACGAATATGAACCGCATCTCTCCCACACAGTACAGCCGCTTTCGTTTGTTTTTGCGCTGATAAATACGGAAAGTCGGCATCGTCCCCACAAGAAGGACAGCTGTTATTTCTTAATGCCGCAACATTCACTTCCGCATATTCCATTTTCCAAATATCAAAAGAACGAAGGACTGGCCATACTGTTTTACCTGCAAGAATCTGCATTGCTTGTGATACTTGCATGGCAGCAACCCACTGAACGATAGGACTAATAACACCCGCCGTATCACATGTAATTTGTTGAGAAGGAAGCTTTTCAATTAAACAATGGAGACAAGGAGCATGTTCTCCAATAACTGGATAAGAAAGCCCATAGCTCCCAACACAAGCTCCAAATAGAAAAGGAATATGATGCTTAATCGCAGCATCATTTATCACCATTCTTGTTTCAAAATTATCCGTTCCATCCATTAAAATAGATGCACCACGAATAAATTTTTCCACCGTATGATAGTTAATATCCTCTACAATCGACTCAATAAGTGTATGACTGTTAATTTCCTTTAGTCTTTTTTCTGCAGCAATTGCTTTAGGAAGCTTTTTCGCCG
The DNA here is from genome assembly GCF_950097965.1 of Bacillus sp. T2.9-1. Taxonomy (NCBI): domain Bacteria; kingdom Bacillati; phylum Bacillota; class Bacilli; order Caryophanales; family Bacillaceae; genus Bacillus; species Bacillus sp. T2.9-1. The sequence continues at coordinate 13,006 of NZ_CATNHG010000120.1, read as the reverse complement.
CATCCTCTTCTGTATATAACTGCTGTCTTTGCAGATTACTTTGTTCCACGTAATCACGATCAATAATGGTGAGTTTTCCTATTCCCGCTCTAACTAGCATCTCAGACACTGCCGATCCTAAAGCTCCAGCTCCTAAAATAACAGCGTGACTATTTTCAATTTTCATTTGCCCATCTTTTCCAATAAATAATGCTTGTTTCAAAAAGCGACTAGTCAAGATGTAATCATCCCTGTCAAAGGACTACTTGCGACTCCATAATTTTTCTCTTCTATTCTTCCTGCTTCGTATCCTAATCGTCCTGCTTCGATCGCTAGCTTCATGGCATATGCCATTGTAACTGGGTCTTTCGCATTGGAAACTGCCGTATTCAAAAGCACCCCATCTGCTCCAAGCTCCATAGCATATGCTGCATCCTTTGGAGAACCGATTCCTGCGTCTACAATAACAGGAATCGCGCTTTGTTCAATAATAAATTGTAAATTTAATGGGTTGATAATTCCTTTTCCAGACCCAATTGGCGAAGCGCCAGGCATAATGGCATGTACCCCTAACTGTTCTAGCCGTCTAGCAAGCACTACATCATCAGAAGTATAAGGCAATACAATAAATCCTTCTTCTAACAACTGCTCAGAAGCCTTTAACGTTTCTACAGGATCTGGCAGCAGCGATTTATCACACCCAATTACTTCAACTTTAATCATGTCACATAATCCAGATGCTTTTGCAAGCTTAGCGATTCTTACCGCTTCCTCAGCTGTTTTTGCGCCTGCTGTATTAGGAAGGAGCGTATATCTTTTTAAATCTAATTGCTCTAAAAAGTTCGGCTGTGATTCTTCAAATATATTCATCCTCCGTACAGCAAAGGTTAGAATCTCACTTTGTGATACTTCTACAGCCTTTTTTTGCACCTCAAGTGACGGATATTTCCCTGTTCCAAGTAATAAACGAGACTGAAACGTGCGATTAGCTATTGTTAACATGTTTACCCTCCTCCAACAAAATGAATTAATTCGACTTTGTCTTTTTCTTTTAATAAATGAGCTTGATAGTGCTCTTTTCGTAAAATATTTTTATTTATCTCCACAATCACAATACGATTATTTAATGCAAATAAATGCAATAAATCTTCCACTGTAACTACATTCTCCGGCAGCTGCTGTTCCTTCCCATTCAATTGGATGATCAATTACTTAATTCCTCCCTATGCATAAAATCATGACGCTCCACTTTAAATGCATCTACCCACCGTTTCTCTACAGGTGAACCAATCATTAAATCACGAATCATCTTCCCTGTAGCTGGTGCTAATAATATGCCATTTCGCTGATGCCCTGTTGCAAAATATAAGCCTTTCATCTCTGGATGCTCGCCTATAAATGGATATCCGTCATAAGTTTGTGGTCTAAGTCCCGCCCATGCCCGCTTCCATTTCATCTTTCCAACTTCCGGTATCATTCTTTTTGCTTTTTTTATCACTTCTTGCAGTCCATCAAGGGAAGGATCTTCAGTCCAATCATTCCATTTTTTCGTCGCACCAATAACAAGCTCATTATTATTTCTAGGTACAATATAAAATTGGTCATGAAATACAGAATAATGTAACGGAGCTCCATCATTTAACGCGGCCACACATTCGCCCTTTACTGGAATAATTTCATGAGGTAATCCTAATTGCTGAAAAAAGTAATTACTCCACACTCCACTCGCAACGACAACATTATCTGTTAAAAAGGTCCCTTGCGACGTTTTCAGCACATATCCCATTCCATTCTTTTCCACTCTTAATACACGGGTATATTCATAAATTTCGGCTCCTAATAGCTTAGCTCCTTTACTTAGACCATTACATGCTATTAATGGGGTAATATGTACATCCTCTTTTAAATAAGCTGCTCCTACAATATCTGCTGCTAGCTGAGGTACTTTTTCTCTTGCTTCTGTGCAATCCAACCATTCCACTGACGATAAGGAAAGAATAGATTCCAGGTCTCTCTTTTCTTCCTCTGAATAAGCAAGCTTCAATAATCCACCATTTTTCTTTTCAAAATCAATAGTTGTTAGTTCTTTTATCTCTTCATAAAGTTCCTTATATAAAAGCTGGCTACTTCTTGCAAATGGATAGAGCTGCATAAATTCTTTATACTCGGAGTGAGCACCTAGCATTCCAGCTGCAGCACTTGTTGATTTTCCGCCCATTTGCTGCGCTTCGAAAATAGCTACCTTTCTCTTCTCTTTTGCCAAATAGTAAGCGATAGAACTACCGATAATTCCACCACCAATAATTGCAACATCAAACTTCTTCGTTTCCAAGCTCTTCACATCTTTCTCTCATACTTTTCACTACCTTTAATGGATGAGATGATGAAAAAATAGCAGACATAATAGCCACTCCATCCACACCAAAACTCGCTAGTTCTTCTATTTGATTCTCCGTAATTCCCCCTATAGCATACAGTGGAATAGATATATTTCTTTTTATTTCAGAGATAGAGGACAACACAATAGGAGGCTTTCCTTTTTTACTATTCGTAGGATAGCAATGGCCGTATATGACATAATCTGCAATCTCTTTATCTGCTAGAATTGCTTCTTCTTTGCTATGAACAGATACACCTATATACATTTTTGGAAACCTTGTTTTCACATCATTAACAGACACTCCACTTGTCGGTAAATGGACATTTTTTAACGAATGCAATAGCGCAATATCAAGACGATCATTAACAATTATTTTCCTTGCAGGTACCCCTTCCTTAAGCAAATAATCACATAGCCTATAAATTTCTTTTGGACTTTTGTCTTTCTCTCTAATTTGCAGATAATCCACATATGGATGAATTTCTAATAAAATTGATAAAAGCTTCTTTAAGGTATGTTTGTTATCTGTGACAGCCATTATCTTAATATTCATCACCCCAACTTATCATTTAGAAGGAAAAGTGGCTGAAAACACCAAAAACCACTTTTCCAATTATAGAAAAGTGGTTAATAAACTACGCCTAATGAAAAGTTCATTAGACACGCATATTTAAAGATACTCCACTTTCCTACGCAGGTACGAACCTGTTCAGGTTTTGAGGGTTTAAAAAGTAACTACTTTATTCTCAGCCCTTATCAAGGGATCCCCTAGTGATTCATTTATAAACTTTACCCATATACTACCATAAATCAAAAATTTAGCAATATAAAATTCAAAATTTTTTTACTCTTTTATCCCCTAACTAGAGTAATCATTCATTAACCAATAGTTCTATTTGAAATAGTCGTAATAATACTTCAGGAAAAAACATGCATATGTCCACATCACTCTTCATGTGTTAAAATGACTCTTGTACTATTTTTATTACCTACTAAAGGAAGCAATTGTTTGTATAGGCTTTACACGCAAAATAGTTGTTAGGCTAATCTACAAGCCTTTTAAAAATCTTTGCTCCTTAAAAATAAGAGAACAGGAGGGACAAGTGTGAATAGTATCCCTTTTATTACAGTAGAAGGACCTATTGGAGTTGGGAAAACTTCTTTAGCTAAATTACTCTCAGAGTACTTTCAATACGAGCTTCTAAAAGAAATTGTCGAAGAAAATCCTTTCCTCGGAAAATTTTATGAAAACATTGATGAATGGAGTTTTCAGACAGAAATGTTTTTCCTATGTAATCGATTTAAGCAGTTAAACGATACAAGAGACCATTATCTATCTAAAAATATTCCTGTAGTTGCAGATTATCATATATTAAAAAACCTTATTTTTGCTAAAAGATCTTTACAGGATAATGATTTACAGAAATATGTTCGTATATATGAGGTGTTAACAGAAGACTTACCGATGCCGAATATTATTATTTACTTACATGCCAGCTTGGATACAATAATGGCACGAATCAAAAAAAGAGATAGAGACATTGAAAAAAATATTAGTCCTCTTTATTTAGAACAGCTAGCTTCTGATTATGATATTGTCATGAATGACTTCAAAAAAAATAATCCACATATTCCTGTATTAGATTTCAATGGAGATACACTGGATTTTGTTCAAAATAAACAAGACTTAGTAAAAATTATTGACACAATAAAAGAAACTTTAAATATAGGAGCCTTTAAACATGAATCTACGAAAAAAATATAATATTCCTAGCAATTCCGTTATTACGATTGCAGGAACAGTTGGTGTTGGTAAATCAACGCTAACAAATGCACTAGCAGATGCTTTGCAATTTCGAACTTCCTTTGAGAAAGTGGATACAAATCCATATCTTGATAAATTTTATCATGACTTTAGTAGATGGAGTTTCCATCTGCAAGTATATTTTTTAGCAGAACGCTTTAAAGAACAAAAAAGAATCTTTGAATATGGCGGCGGATTTATTCAAGATCGTTCCATTTATGAAGACACAGGCATATTCGCGAAAATGCATTATGAAAAAGGAACAATGTCAGAAGTAGATTATGAAACATATACAAGTCTTTTTGATGCAATGGTGATGACACCTTATTTCCCACATCCAGATTTGTTAATATACCTTGAAGGATCTCTTGATGATATTTTACAGCGAATTGATCGAAGAGGTCGAGAAATGGAGAAGCAAACGCCGATTGATTATTGGAAAGAAATGCATGGAAGATACGAAAACTGGATTGAGTCTTTCTCTGCATGCCCAGTACTTCGTTTAAATATTAATGAATATGACGCTATCGCCGGAACACAGTCTATCGAACCAATTATTGAAAAGATAGGAACGATTCTTCAGCAAAAAAATTATAGCCATAAAGCATAAAAAGGACTTTCCTTAGTTTACAAATACAGTCAGCTTCATCTTGTTCGAAAGATTCGCTGACTGTATTCCAAAACAATAAGGAAAATCCTTTATATATATATAAGTTGTTTTCTAAAAGTTTGTTGCTATTTTCAATAGAAAAACGGATTCGCTCCATGGAAACTGAGGTGGATTCGAGTCGCAGATCTTTACAACAAACTTTACAAAATAGTCTATGTAAACAATAAAAACCTGCTACCGTAGTAGCAGGTCACATATATCTCCAAATATTATGCGCAATGTAAATTTAAAAATCATGGAGGAGGAAAGGGGATTCGAACCCCTGCGCGGTTTGACCCGCCTGTCGGTTTTCAAGACCGATCCCTTCAGCCGGACTTGGGTATTCCTCCATCAGACAAGTAATAATATATCATCTATTTATTATTAAGTCAACTATATTTTTCGTTTTTTTATTTTTTATTTTTTTTATCAAAAAACATATAAAAAATGCATTAATAATAGTATTCTTCTACACTAAATTAAGAATAGCTAACTTCTCGGAAGAGCTGCTCCCTTCCAAGAAGTCATATCCTTTTATCTATCTATTTATTACCTTACTCAGGAGAAATTACTTCTCTATTTCTCATATAAGGGCGAAGTACTTCAGGAATTACAACACTTCCATCTGCTTGCTGATAATTTTCTAGAATAGCTGCAACTGTTCTTCCAATCGCAAGGCCAGAACCATTTAATGTGTGCACATGGTCCGGTTTTCCTTTAGGCTCTCTGCGGAAGCGAATATTTGCTCTTCTCGCTTGGAAAGCCTCAAAATTACTACAAGAAGATATCTCACGGTATGTATTATAGCTTGGAATCCATACCTCCACATCATACTTTTTCGCCGCTGTAAAGCCCAAATCTCCTGTACACATACTCAAAACACGGTATGGTAATCCTAGAAGCTGCAATACTTTCTCTGCATTTCCTGTTAAAGACTCTAGCTCTTCATAAGAATCTTCTGGTTTCACAAACTTCACAAGCTCTACTTTATTAAATTGATGCTGTCTGATCAGACCTCTTGTATCTCTACCTGCAGATCCTGCTTCTGAACGGAAATTGGCGCTAAATGCTGCATATTTGATTGGAAGCTGGTCCCCATCAAGTATTTCATCTCTATGCAGGTTGGTTACAGGTACCTCTGAAGTTGGAATTAAGAAGTAGTCTTCTTTTTCTATTAAAAAAGCATCTTCTTCAAACTTAGGTAATTGTCCTGTACCTGTTAGACTTGCTCTATTCACTAGGAAAGGAGGAATAATCTCTTTATACCCATGTTCCTCTGTATGCAAATCAAGCATAAAATTAAATAATGCTCTTTCTAGTTTAGCCCCTAAACCTTTATAAAATACAAAACGACTTCCTGTTACTTTTGCTGCCCTTTCAAAATCTAGCAAATCTAAGTCAGTAGCAACATCCCAATGTGGCTTTGGTTCAAAATCAAATTTTCTAATTTCGCCCCATTTTCTAATTTCAATGTTATCATCTTCCGTATCCCCTACTGGAACACTCTCGTGAGGAAGATTCGGAATTCCTAGCATAATGGTTTGCAATTTTTCTTCCACATCACGTAGCTCATTATCATATTCTTTAATTTTTTCGCCAACTTCTCTCATTTCTACAATAAGAGCCTCTGCATCTTTTTTCTCTCTTTTTAAAACTGCTACTTGCTGTGATACTTCATTTCTTTTGCTTTTTAATTGTTCTGTTTCAACAATAAGCTCTCGACGTCTTACATCCAATGCTTCAAAATTTTCAAGCTCTGATAAATCTTCTCCTCGATGCTGTAATTGACTTTTCACAAAATCAAAATTAGCACGAACAAATTTAATATCTAACATCTCTTTATTCCTCCCATTTTTTTCTACATGCAATCTACTTCTTTTAGGTTAGACGCCCTCTGTTAGAAATTCTCAAGTTTCTTTTGGAAAACAAAAAACTCCCGTCCCCAAAAAAGGGACGAGAGTTACCCGCGTTGCCACCCTAGTTAAAAGCAAAAACTGCTTTTCACCTTAAAGATCATAACGGTTTTTAGCCGAAAACAATTACTAGCAATCATTGCGTTCCTTGTTTTTACTCTAGGATGGATTCACAAGCTTTATTCACCGATTCACACCAACCATCGGCTCTCTTTTAGAATAAGTAACCTGTTACTATTTCCTATCATAGTAGATTCCATATATTAATTGCATTTATCTTACTATAATTATTTCCGAAATTCAACAACTTATGCAAATAAGTGTTGCTTAGCTTCTATTGCCATATTTATAAAATAGCCAGTTAAACGATGATCTTCTGTTAATTCAGGATGGAAAGAACAACCTAAGAACTGTCCCTCTCTCGCTGCCACAATACGATCATTATGTTTAGCTAGCACTTCTACATTTTCCCCAACGCTCACGATATGTGGTGCACGAATAAATACAGCTGTAAAATCCTCTGCAACTCCTGCAATATCTAAGTTTGCTTCAAAGCTCTCCCTTTGTCTTCCAAAAGAATTACGCTCGACTTGCACATCCATAACACCAATATGAGGTTTATCATAGCCTTTAATGGATTTAGCTAATAAAATTAAACCCGCACATGTTCCAAATATCGGCTTCCCAGATTGAGCAAACGTTTGAAGTGCATCCATAAAGTCATATTTATCTATTAACCTTCGCATCGTTGTGCTTTCTCCACCAGGAATGATAAATCCATCAATTTCATCTAGCTGTTCTTTTTTCTTTATAATAATAGCCTCTGCATTATTCGCCTCAATAGCCTTCACATGTTCTCTTACAGCTCCCTGTAATCCAAGTACCCCTATTTTTATATTTGGCATGGTACTCATATTACCAACCACGCTCTTGCATACGTGCTTCTGGGCTTAAACTAGAAATTTCGATTCCTTTCATTGCTGTTCCAAGGTTTTTAGAAATTTCTGCAATTAGCTCATAATCTTGATAATGAGTAGTTGCTTCTACTATTGCTCTAGCAAATTTCGCAGGGTTGTCTGATTTAAATATACCAGATCCTACAAATACACCATCTGCGCCTAGTTGCATCATAAGAGCCGCATCAGCAGGTGTTGCAACACCACCAGCAGCAAAATTAACAACTGGCAGACGACCTAATCTTTTTATTTCTAAAAGAAGGTCATATGGTGCACCTAAAATCTTAGCTTCTGTCATTAATTCATCTTCGTTCATATGAACAACTTTACGTACCTGTGCATTTACTTTTCTTATATGACGGACTGCCTCCACAATATTTCCTGTTCCTGGCTCCCCTTTTGTACGAAGCATAGAAGCACCTTCACCGATACGTCTTGCAGCTTCTCCTAGATCACGACATCCACAAACAAATGGAACAGTATATTCATTTTTATTTAAATGGAACTCTTCGTCTGCTGGAGTTAACACTTCACTCTCATCAATATAGTCTACGCCCATAGCTTCGAGCACTCTTGCTTCGACAATATGGCCAATACGTGCCTTTGCCATTACAGGGATTGTTACTGCATTCATTACTTCCTCTACAATTGTAGGGTCAGCCATCCTAGCTACTCCGCCAGCTGCGCGAATATCTGAAGGAACTCGTTCAAGAGCCATTACTGCTACTGCTCCTGCTTCCTCTGCAATTTTGGCTTGTTCTGCATTAATAACATCCATGATTACTCCGCCCTTTTGCATTTCAGCCATTCCACGTTTTACTCTATCAGTACCAGTTTTCATTGTTTGCCCCCTGTAAAGTCTCAATTTTAACACAAAAATTATTGGAATCTTTAGAAGAAACTTATTATTCCCTAATGAAAATAAACAATAAAAAAGAGCTTCTGTCAATACAAGAAGCCCTTTTTCTTACAACTTCTAAAATGTATGCGATTTTCTAATAGATTATTGTCTTTTACTTTTTCACAAAGATTTAATTAGAACCAGCCTTTTACTGTATCAAAAACACTTCCCCATACATTTGAAAAGAATGAACCAACACCGCGCATAGCTAAAACAAACCAATTTGCTTTTTCAACTGTTTCGTTTGCTACTAGGTCTACTTGTACCTTTTCTTTTCCATCACTAGTTAAGAATGGCACTTCTTTTCCGTCTTTCGTTTGTACGGTTACATAACCAACTTTATCTCCTTTTTTAATTGGAGCAGTTAGTTCCCCATCATCATTTAATTTCTTTTCATCTAAAACAACTTTTGCTACATAATTTTCTTTTTCATTATTCTTGATTACTAAGTTAATAGCATCTTTAGTACCAATGCTTACTTTATCTTCTTTTCCTTTGGTTACATCCAATGTTTTATTTTTGGAATCGACATAATTTGCAGGAAGAATTTCTTCCGTAGTGAAATTGCCAAAAGCATAGTCTAGCACTTTTCTTGCTTCAGCAAAACGAGAATCCTTCGATTCACTTTTCATAATAACAACAATATAACGTTGATTCTCTTTTTTTGCTGTAGCAGTAACATTGAATTTTGCATAGTCTGTAGAACCTGTTTTTAATCCATCTACCCCTTCATATCCATAAATCAACGAAGGTATTAACCAGTTGAAGTTTTTATATTCTCTACCATCTCTAAACTTCAGACTTGGCATACCAGAAGTCTCTAAAATTTCCGGATAATCATGAATTAAACGGTAAGCTAATTTCGCAACTGCTTTAGCTGACATTTTATTTTCATCTTCACTGCTTCCTGCTGGAATATTTCCCAATAAATCACTATTGTTTAAACCAGAAGAGTTTACAAATTCAAAATCCTCTAAACCTAATTCCTCAGCCTTTTGATTCATTACACTAATATAATTTTTTTCTGTACCTGCAATTAATTCTGCCAATGCAACTGTCGCAGCATTCCCTGAATGAATGGCCATTGCTTGATACAATTCCTTAACTGTATATTCTTCCCCTTCAGTCAACCCTACATTTGATAACCCAGGTGCACCTGACAGTCTGTGAATATAATTATTTATTTTTACTTTTTGATTCCAAGAGATTTTCCCATTTTTTATTGACTCTAGAACAATATATTCTGTCATCATCTTTGACATAGAAGCGACTCCAAGAAGCTCGTCCGTATTTTTTTCATATAATATTTCTCCGGTATTCGCATCCACTAATATAGCTGCCCCTGCATCTAATCCAAGCTCATCATTTTCAGCAGCATTTGCTTGATATGGTAGAACTGTTGATAGTGTACTTAAGAATAGTACGGCAATGATGAAAGACACCGTCCACTTTTTTACTTGTTTCAATATTAAAACCTCCAAAACTATTTTATCTATTAATCTAGCTTTATTTTCTAAGTTAATTATTTCCCTTGTACAGTTTAACATAAAAAAAACAAAAAAAATAGACAGCGCTATTGATCACCGTCTATTGTAAATGAAGGAAAGTTTTATAACCAATCATTAATAATATATATTAAGAAAGGGAATAGTTTGGTGCTTCTTTCGTAATTTGAACATCATGTGGGTGACTTTCTCTTAAGCCAGCACCTGTCATTTTTACAAATTGAGCATTCTCTCTTAATTCATATAAATCCTTTGTACCACAGTAGCCCATACCAGAGCGAATTCCACCAACTAATTGATAGATCGTATCAGAAAGTGGCCCTTTATAAGGAAGGCGGCCTTCAATACCTTCAGGAACAAATTTTTTGTTATCCTCTTGGAAGTAACGATCTTTTGATCCTTTTTCCATCGCAGCAACTGAACCCATTCCTCTGTACACTTTAAATCTTCTTCCTTGGAAAATTTCTGTTTCTCCAGGACTTTCAGATACACCAGCTAGCAAGCTTCCTAACATAACTGCATGTCCACCAGCTGCTAATGCTTTGACGATATCACCAGAGTATTTAATTCCTCCGTCAGCAATAATTGATTTACCATGTTTTCTAGCTTCCGTAGCACAATCATAAACAGCCGTAATTTGAGGAACACCTACACCTGCAACTACCCGTGTTGTACAAATGGAACCTGGTCCGATACCAACTTTAACAATATCTGCTCCAGCTTCAATTAAAGATCTTGTTCCTTCAGCAGTAGCAACATTACCAGCGATAATTGTTATATCAGGGAATGCCCTTCTAATGTCTTTAATACCGTCTAAAACCCCTTGTGAGTGTCCATGTGCTGTATCAATTACCACTACATCCACATTGGATTTAACAAGCATTTCTACACGTTTTAATGCATCACTCGTTACTCCAACAGCTGCACCAACTAATAGTCTCCCTTGTGCATCTTTTGCTGAATGCGGGAATTCAATTACTTTTTCTATATCCTTAATTGTGATTAATCCCTTTAATACCCCATCATCATTAATTAAAGGCAATTTTTCAATCTTGTATCTTTGTAAGATTTTTTCTGCTTCTTCTAATGTAGTTCCTACTGGAGCCGTTACTAAATTCTCTTTTGTCATAACATCCGAAATTTTAATGGAAAAGTCCTCAATAAAACGAAGGTCTCGGTTAGTAAGAATCCCCACTAGTTTTTGCTCCTCGTTATTATTAACAATTGGCACACCAGAGATACGATATTTACCCATTAGATGCTCTGCATCAAATACTTGGTGTTCAGGAGTTAAAAAGAAAGGATCTGTGATTACACCACTTTCTGAGCGCTTTACTTTGTCTACCTGCTCTGCCTGTTGCTCAATAGACATATTTTTATGAATAATGCCCAATCCACCTTGTCTTGCAATAGCAATAGCCATTTCTGCTTCTGTTACAGTATCCATTCCTGCACTAATAAGCGGAATGTTTAAGTTAAGATTTTTCGCTAATTGTACCTTTAAGCTTACATCTCGAGGCAATACTTCCGATTTAGCTGGAATTAAAAGAACATCATCAAACGTTAATCCTTCTTTTGCAAATTTACTTTCCCACATTTTAACGCCTCCATATTGTTAAAAATATTATTAGTAGGTTATCAATTGGATAAAATACTGTCAAGGTCAGTTTAATATGTTTAATTTTTCAAAAAATTTAAGGAGAGTTAAAAAATGCCCAATTATTATAAAGACTGGAGCTCTTTTAGTTGTTTTTTTTCCGCAGAATACAGCCAAAATTTTCTAAAAAAATGTTATCGCGATCTATATATATCTGATTTGGAAACAAAAAGCTATCAAAACTGCTATCCTTTCATGTATTTTTTAGAACATGGAAAATTATATTACCAACAAGCCGAGACAGCTCCACTAAGTATTCAGCCGATTCTTTTATTTTACGGTCTCGTTCATTTAATAAAAGCATGCCTATTAACAGTGGATCCAAACTATCCAAATTCCACCTCTGTTTTAGCCCACGGTGTCTCAACTAGAAAACTAAAAAAGCAGCAGTATTTATTTTTTCAAGACGAAGTTAAAATACAAAAAAACGGATTATTTACTTTTATGGCTAAGAAAATGTTCTCCTATGATAATTTGGAAGGTGAAAAAGTAAAAATGGATTTTCTCTTTAATCAGGTCCCAGAATTATCTAGCTTATTTCAACAATTAGAAGGGAAGTCAACATTTTTACAAGTGAAATATCTTCCGCCTCTTATTACATTGCCAAAACATATTTTAGATTTATATCATTCAAACTGTAATCATTTTAAAAATCATCTTGAAAATTATTATGGCATACATTTAGAAGAAATAGAGGAAAATAGGAGTGAGCTGTTAATCAGACTTTCTGAACCTCTTCCTCATAATAATTTCATTAAATGGGATACGAAAGAGAAATCTTATGTTATTTCTTCTGATAAAGAAAGACCTTGTTTTTCAAATGAAATGTTATCCCACTACTTAATTTTGTATAACTTAAGTATGATTGCTAGATACGAGATTGAATGGTGGAGTGAATTATTAAAAACAATGCCGAATAAAGATTATCCATTTATTGAATCATTTTTATTAATTGCTGCTGAAAAAGGACCTCAATTAATTTATCAATTTTTAAATAATCGAGTAAGTACCTAGTCCACTGGGGATTGACTAGGTACGGTTCTTTTCTCACTTTGCTTTTTATATTTTTAAATTCCTATCACTTATTTACTTATACATATAAAAAACAAGCATCCACCAAAGAAGATGCTTGTTTTATTCGTGCCTGGCGACGTCCTACTCTCACAGGGGGAGAACCCCCAACTACCATCGGCGCTTTAGAAGCTTAACTTCCGTGTTCGGTATGGGAACGGGTGTGACCTTCTCGCTATCGCCACCAGACT
>NZ_CATNHG010000119.1:0-135414 GCF_950097965.1 Bacillus sp. T2.9-1 | reverse complement strand
AGAATCGCTGTAATACCGATCAACGCACAATAGGTGGTCTGTTTTACGAATTATGCGATGAAGTAAATGAACTTGATTGGGCTGTCGCATTACAGCAATTGATCGAGCTTCTTCAAGATGCACTTAAACAAACGAATAAGAAAATCAAAAAAATAATTCAAAGTCAACTTGAACAGTGGATCGCTGGCCTTCCTAATTATATCAAGGCTTATTTGCCGATATCACTCTGCGAAAGTTGAGTAAATACATTTAGTAATTGTTTTTGATAGGATATAGACGGATTTAATCTTTCATAAGATATTTTTGCTGTCTCCATTTCATCAAATGGTTGCCCTGCTACACGAATTGCAAATGTGAATTGGTTAATCCCGAGCTCTTGAGCCAATGGAGTCGGCATCATAATATGCCCTTCGTTAGTCGTATCCCCAGATGCTCGCCCTGGTCTCCAAGCTAAGTTTGGCTTACCTAGTTGCCCAGTGGTTGCCATGAGTGTAATAAATAATTTATTTTTGACTCGCTCATATTCTTTTAGACCATCTGCATAAACCGTAATATGATATGCTTCATCCTCAACCGTTACACTTTTATCAAAAATCTCTAAGTTTACCGGTTTTTCAACATATTTCGTATGCCAGTCTTCTGGAATAAAATCAGGTTGATTTCTAACAAAACCATTTTGGATTTGAGCAATTGACTTCTCATCCTTATTTCCCACATCAATTTGTAATCTTAATCGATGTGATAATACTTGGTTGTTCACACTTATTTTCCCCTCAATTAAATCCTCATTCCCCTTTTTGAGAATTAATTCTAATTCAAAACTTAATTCCCCAGTTTGAGGATTGGAGGATAGCCTATCTTCTAAATCATACGGAATCTCCATTACACCATAAAGCACCATCGACTGTTTAGTTGAGTCTTCGAATGCCTTCGCTTCTTTATAGTAGAGTTCAATCTCTTTATCACCAGCTAACGGAGAGTAATCATAAGTATCGCCGTCATTTGCTGCATCGACTAATTTAACAAAATCTTTAAATAATAAACCAGTAGTTGTTTCAAGTGTTAATTCGTTATTTTCATATACCAGCTTGTAAACATCATTTTGAATTCGTGTCGTACTAACTTCCTGCTTCTCCTCTAACGCTCGATTAGTACTCTCTAAAAATTCAATCACCTTATACCCAAGCGCAGGTAATTCAACGTTAATACATACATCTAATTCATAGTAAGAAGGTTCATCAAAATAATCAAACCCAGTTGCGACTAACTTCATGATATTTTTACGCTCTGGATAATAGACTTCTTTAACAATTACTGCTTGCTGACTTTCTGTAAAAGTAATATTTTTACTACGGGTAACAATGTGAACCACTTTCTCCCCTATAAATGGTTTTGGATCTGTATTAAAAATTAAAACTTGATTTGGCTTTAAATCGAGCCTATCAGCAATTTTTTTCGCTATTAAATTCTCCAGTCCATCAGCTATTTCATTAGCCTCTTTAATACGATGAAAGATATCTTCCGCTACATTATCTGACACACAGCCCCCAATACTATCATGGGCTTGATTTTCAAGCACTTTTTTCCATAATCTTTGAAGAAGTCCGTTGCTAATTTCTATATTATTTTTTTTAGCAATAACCATTAATGGTTCGATTCTCCGTAATATCTTTTGCTCTAATTTAAAATTCTCTAGCTTCATTTGCGTACGAACTGATCCTATTGAGCGATGTGCTCTGGAATAAACAGGTTCTCTCAACTCTCCTTGATACTTAGGTAAGTTCTCCTTCTTACGAATAGTATCAACATATGTTGGATAATCACTAATTACATTCTCATAGTTACTTACCTCGTTTAAAGCTTCCACCACTTTATCAAAGTCACGTACAATGTTTTTCTGATCAATTCCTGAAGGGATTAAAATATCTTGATTATCTCCGTGTTCTTGAAGAAATGTAATGGATGGATCCAATTTTTCTTTAACGAATTCCTCAATATTTTCTTGCGCTTCTACCGTCATCAACCCTGTCATATAGCCAAAAGGGAAATTCATAGCATAAACAAAACGATCCCCTAATCCTTTCCAAACGAAATATGGTGATTCTACCAACTTTTCAAAATTAATACCTCTCCAACACATAAAGTTATCTATTCCTACTTGATTTAGTAATGTAGGTATTTGGGCATTAAATCCAAATGTATCAGGTAAATAACCAACCATCATTGGTTCACCATATTTTTTCATCGTATCATTAATCCCAATAATCAAATTTCTAAGAATAGATTCGGCATCTACTAATAGTGCATCGGTTTGAGTAAACCATGGACCAACAAATAATCTCTTTTCTTCGACAAGTTTTTGAATAACAGGTAACTTATCAGGATTTAATTCAATATACTCATCAACAATAGAAGATTGGCCATCCAAGCAAAAGTTGACATTTGGATTGCTTTCTAGTTCATCTAATACTTCTGTAAAAACTTGATCACTTAAGACTTTGGCATCTTCTGTTGTAAAATACCATTCTCTATCCCAATGCGTATGTTGTACAATATATGATTTTGTCATAAAAGTTCTCCCACACTCTCATCTATAATTAGATATCCGCTTGATGTTGTTGTTCTTTCTTTCTAAACTTCATCAGCTTAAGTCCATTCACCATCAACGCAGTAATTAAACCACCTACTAAAATAGCAATACAGTATAAGAAAATATTAGATGTAAAAGGAATAGCCATAAAGGTTGCAAGCATTGTTTCTTGTGTGACTCCAAAAGCACCATTTATCGCACAGCCTGCCGCAGTACCTACGATAATACTTGGTATCACACGTAATGGATCAGCAACCGCAAATGGAATCGTTCCCTCAGTTATACCGACAATTCCCATAATTATAGCTGTTTTCCCGTTATCGCGTTCACTCTCTGAATATAGTTTTTTATTTAGTAATGTAGCTAAAAACATACCGAATGGTGGAATAGCAATTGCGAGTAGCATTGCAGTACTAGCTGCATATCCACCTGAGGTAAAGGAGGCTACACCAAATGCATAAGCAATTTTGTTTACTGGTCCTCCCATATCAAATGCCATCATTGCACCAAGAATAGCCGCTAATATTGCAGCGTTTGCACCAGACATACCATTTAACCACTCTGTAAGTGCTTCCGTTAATGCGGTAATAGGTGTGCCTAGGATATACCAAAAAATAAGTCCAACAACTGCCGTTGCTACAAAAGGAATAATAATTAGCGATTTTAAGCTCATAATCTGCGCAGGAACTGGGATTTTTTTTAAATAATTCACTAGATAACCTACTGCAAGTCCTGCAATCATACCGCCAATGAACCCAGTACCCATTTCATTTGCAATCATCCCACAAATAAAAGCAGGAGCTAAGCCGGGACGATCAGCAATTGCATATGCAATGTAACCAGCAATCATTGGTACAATAAATTGTAGTCCAGTCTGACCAATCATACGAATAACGCCCCAGAATGTATCAGTTTGATCCCATACATTTGTACCTCCAAAAATTACCGCAATGGAAGTGAGTAATCCGGCTGCTGTTACAAGGGGGATCATATAAGATACGCCACTTTGAAAATGATTTAGCATTTCTTTACCCAATTTTTTCACGTTCATTTTTCCGTCCTCCTCGTTGATTTATAAAACTCCTTTTATTTTTGACCAAGTTCTATCGCTTTTTGTATAGTCGTTGCTCCATCTTTCACAACTTCAGAAGTACCTACTTCAATAATTTTTTTGCCATTAAAACGTTCCCGTTCAGCTACATTAGTGTCTACCGCAAAAATAACTGCATCCGCTTCTTCAATTTCTTGCGATTTTAGTTTATTTTCAATTCCCATTGCACCCTGAGTTTCTACTTTAATAGCTACGCCATTCTTTTTCGCATATTTTTCAAGGTTTGCTTTCGCCATATACGTATGAGCAATTCCTGCAATACAAGCTGTTACAGCCACTAATTTAGTCATTTTTTTTCCTCCTAAAATTCACTAAAGTTTATTTTTCTAAAAATGATAAAACATCATACAAAGCATCCACACTGTCCGCTTGTTTAATACTTTCCACAAAATCGTCATCCATCAATTTACCCGACAAATCTGCTAATAGCCTTAAGTGTGTGTCTCCTTTATCTTGATCCTTAATTGCTAACAAAAACACTATACTTACTGGTGCCCCATCAAGCGAATCCCATTCTACTGGTTGCTGTAGGCGTGCAACAGCAACAGTAGATTCTTCAACTGCGCCACTTTTCCCATGTGGAATAGCTAAGTTATTACCAATTCCAGTAGTCATTTGTTGCTCTCGATCAATTACATCTTTTATAAAGATTTCTAGATTTGAGACATAGTTATTGTTAAATAATAGATTCGCTAATTTCTCAATCACTTCTTCTTTACTGTTAGCTACTAAATTTAACGTAATATTATCTTTATGAATCTTCTGTTTTGTCGTCATAAGCTTATCTCCTTCAAAAGTGATTGAATGTCATTTTCATCCCGAGCTGCCACTAATCGCTTCATAACAGAATAATTAGAGACCAGTTCATTAAAATAGGCATAAACCTCATTAATGGAATCTTTAACTGTTCGATTAAGCGCAAAGAAAAATACAATGTGTACTTTTTCATCTCCCCAAGCAATACCTGTTGAATTGATATAAATTGATATACTTGGCTGCACATTATAATCTACTTCTGCATGTGGCATTGCAAAGATCCCCATAGCCGTTGATGACAAATTTTCACGCTTTAATGCACTTTCAAATACGCCATCCCTTGCATACCCTAGCTGAATGAGCTGGTTACTAATTGTTTGCAATACCGACTCCATTGTTTCCACATCTTCTGAGAAGAAAAGCAACTCTTGTTTTATTAACTCACGAAAAGCAAGATAAGAACGTTCAAATTTATTTCCTACTTGTTCTTCTACTAGCTTAATGTCATGTTCTGTCATTAACGGACTTACGACAACAACAGGAACAGGACTATTTTCAATTGGGATTGTGCTAATAATTAGTTCTTCCGATAGATCTGTATGTTGTAACTCTCTAAGTGACAGTACCTTTGTTATCATCAGCTTTTTCGAAAATGTCTTCTTTAAGCGTTGTTCCAATAGCTTTGATGTTCCATATCCACTACTACAGACGAGCACTACTTTCTTGACGATTGCTGGTTCTCGATCAAAGAAAGCCTGAATATGCAATGTAATATACGCTATTTCGTCATCAGTGAGATGAATTTTGAATACCTTTTCTAATTCTCCAGTTAATTCAACGGCAACTTCAAAAGAACGTTGGAAAGTTGTACGGATTTTATCTGTATATGGATTGTAGATATTTAATCCTAGCTGCAATCGTTTTACTGCAGCATTTAAATGCACAATAAGATTCTTAATTAATTCTTGATCAGGATGATACGTATCTAAAGTTTGTATAATCAAGCTCCTTAATTGTGCGCTAAGATCTAATACATCAACATTAGCGAAAGCTTTATTATTTAAGGTGTTTTTCTCAATTGCTGAAATATGGATATTAATATACTCTTGTTCATATTTTGGAATGTTAATATGAAAAACTTCTTCTAATGCGTTTATCAGTAATAATGAACTTGATAGTAACATTTCTTCCTCTTCAATTGGCTTATCAATATAAAAGTCTTGCTTAATTCGCTCAATAGCTATAACTAAATGAATTGCTAGAGATTGATATTCATAATCTGTGACATTCAAACCCGATTCCTCAATAAAATTATTTAGAATATCCGCAACCTTATCTAAAGTGTTGAAATTGATAAAATCCTTGGTTCCAGCCGACATAATAATATTGAGTTTTAGGCTTTGTTTCTTTTTTTTAGTTGCCCTTACACCACCCCAATAGTAATTAATAACATTAGACATTAATTTTCTTCTATCATTTTCATTTGCTTTCAGCTTCAACCCATTACGGTTACTGATAATATCCAAATTATTTTTGGCAAATGTCTTTCTCACCTCACGCATGGTATGTTCCATTGTTGTTCTACTTACATGAAGCTCATCAGCTAAATCTTGAATCTTAACATATCCATCGCTATTCAATAGTTGAGAATAAACAAACATCTCTCTGTCTTCGATCGAATCCACAGGTTTCATATTCAAATGATTCAACAATTGTTTGATTTCTTCTTTTTCCCCAATTATTGTGACACCTTCACGTGGCTTAATAGATAAGGATAAATTTGTTTGAATCAATATATCCTGAACGTCTTCAAGATATTTGCGCACTGTTTTTGTTGAAACATTCATCATCGCTGCAATTTCATTGTGAGTCGTAATTCCCTTGTCTAGAATAAATTGAATGATTTTCCTATATTTATCCTCGTAAGCCTGCTTCATATTATCACCTCATCTGAATACGGTTTCATTATATCTCAATATTAGTTACCTTCCATACAGCATCTTTTACCTTTTTAATGTGGAAATTAAGAGAGGGGAAACGCTATCATTCCACACCATCATTTTTTCTATTTCAATAGATTACGTGACTATCTTCCTATTATAGACTGACTCCTATTCATAAGTCCCTTATCTTATAGGACTATCTGCAGTGAATTCTTAAGCTTACCTTTTGATGTCAGCCCAATTCTTTATACTCCGTATATCTCACGTTGCATTAATGAATCTATTATGATTTATATATATTATCGCTTTGGTTTCACCCAAAAAAAAGAAACCTAAGTGGTTCCTTTTGTTTTAACGAATCCAGTAAAATGCATAACCATCCCCCCACATCTCGACTCCTCGATACCAGCGTGGGACAAGGAACCTGACCCCATGTCCCCTCACTTCAACCCCGTCAACGTAATTCCCTTTATAATATGGCGTTGGAAGATCAAGAAGACGATGATGAGTGGAACGACGGCTATCGTTGCGCCTGCCATGACGATTTCCCAATAGGTTTGGTTTTCGCCAGAGAAAAAGGCAAGTCCGACTGGCAGTGTTCGCATTTCTTCTGTTTCGATGACGATAAGGGGCCATAGATAGGCATTCCAGTTTCCTAGGAAAGTGAAAATACAAAGTGCTGATAAGGCTGGATAAACCTGTGGGATGGCGATTTGAAAGAAAATCTTGAATTCATTTAATCCATCGATTCTTGCTGCATCAAGCAAATCATCTGGGATAGATTCCATAAACTGCTTCATCAGAAAAATGCCAAAAGCTGATATGACGCCTGGAAACATAATTCCCCAGTAAGTATCGACCCAGCCTAAATCGGTAGACATGATATACCAAGGAATAATTAGCATTTCGGTCGGAATCATAAGAGAGCTTAGGATGAATAAAAAGATAATATTTTTCCCAACAAACGAAAATTTAGCGATAACATAGCCAACAAGAGTGTCAAATAAAGCAACACTTAAGGTAGTAATAATTGCAACGATAAAACTATTAAAAAACCATTTATTAAATAGCGTATCTACCATAATTTTTCGATAATTGTCTAAAGTAGGATGGTCAGCAAGCAGCTTTAGTCCATATACTTCAGATGGCGGTTTAAAGGACGTTGATACCATCCAAATAAATGGAAACAACATAAAAATTGCACCCACGGTTAGTAGAATATAGACAATCGATTTTTTAAAGTACCTTCTTTTTTTCAAGTCTTCACCCCCACACCTTTCTAGTATTCAAATTTCTTCGTTAATACCTTCATTTGAATAATGGTTATGATTAAAATAATAATAAATAACAGAACGGTTGCCGCAGAAGCTAGGCCCATATCAAAGTGCTGGAATGCTAATTCGTAAATATAAAGCACAACCGATATCGTTGAATTCAGTGGTCCACCCTGTGTCATATTTTGGACCTGTGTAAAGGTTTGTAAGAAGCTAATACTTCCAATGACAGCGGAAAATACGATTGTCGGATTTAATAAGGGTAAAGTAATATGAATAAATTTATTCCAGCTATTCGCCCCATCTATTTCTGCTGCTTCATAGAACATTTTCGGAATATTTTCAAGGCCAGCTAAGAAGATAATCATCTGGAAGCCTAAGCCTTGCCATATCATTGTTAAGATAATAATATAAATCGCCTGATCCGGTGATTTTAGAAAAAGCTGGGCCTCAAAGCCCCATTTCATCAGGATATCATTCACAATCCCGTTGTTCATTAGAATCCATTTGAAAACCCAGCTTACGGCAACAATGCTTGTCACATAAGGAATAAAGTATATCGCTCGGAACACACCGACAAATTTATTGATTCTTTGCAGCAGTAAAGCTACCCCTATCCCGCACAGCAACTGCCCAATGACACCAAATACAACATAGATGAACGTATTTACTAGTGCTTTTCGAAAAATTTCATCTTTAAAAAGAGTCATATAATTATCCATTCCAACAAATGGTTTTTCCTCCGAAAGAATATCCCATTCCCGGAATCCTATATTAAAGGTATAAAGTGTTGGCAAAAATCGAATCGAAATAAAAAAGAGAAGAGGAATAAGCAAGCAAGTATACACAAATATATATTTTTGCTGTTTTAACGTGAATCTAGCAGTCTTTTTTTTGACAATAGAATCGTTCTTACTAGTCATGGAGCCCCCTCCTTTCTGAATAAAGAAAGACGAAATTCGCCTTTCTTTATCCCATCAGATTTACTTTTTACTCCAATAGTCATCGTAAAGCTTCTGTGATTTAGCCGCAAATTCATTATAAGCATCCTCAATAGAAACCCCATTTAGCAATACTTCATTCACCGCATCAATAACATACTGTCTCTGCGCGGTTTCGTCGACATAGAATTGTGCATTCGCATAAGGAAGCTGTTCAATAAATGGACCATATAGCGGATCATTTACGTATTTATCTTGTGTTGCTACCGCTTCTTTTGCTGGCAGCTCCCCTACCTCATCAATCCAGCGTTCCATCACTTCATCACTTGTTAAAAACGCTAAGAATTTTTTCGATGCTTCTAATTTTTCCCCTTCTACTTTTGCAGTAATGCCATTTGCCCAGAATGATGATTGGGTTGCTTTCTCTTTATAGGATGGCAGTGGCGCAACTCCATAATTTAAATCAGGTGCATCTGTAGCCAATGTTCCCAGACGGAAGGAGCCATCAATATTCATCGCTGCATTGCCTGTTTTAAATGCTGTTACATCATCTGTATAAAACCCGCTTTCCCCAACCTTATGCTTGGATCCAAATTCCACTAAATACGTAAATGCTTCTAACCCGGCAGGAGTATCATCCCAAAGAATTTGCTTCCGATCCTCACTTAATCCTTGACCACCAGCCTGATAAACTAAGGCATCATAAAACCAGTTGTTCAACTGAGCTCCTATTTCGTATGCCATCCCTTCTGTTACTAACTTTCCATTTTCTCTGACTGTCAGCTTTTTCGCATAATCTACTAATTCATCCCATGTTTCTGGTGGACTGTTCGAATCTAAGCCTGCTTTTTCGAAAAGATCTTTGTTATAAAAAAGCGCCAGTGTACGAACAGCCGTTGGAATTGCCCAATACTTATCATCCAATTTCGCTGCATTTACTAAGGAGAAGTATTCACTTTCAATTTGATCTACCGGGAATGTATCTTCCGGAAGAGGCTGTAAATAACCTGAATCAATGTATTTCGGAAGCCAGCCATAATATAAATTAATGACATCTGGACCTCTTCCAGCTGGAACTAATGTAGCCACTTTTTCATTGTATTGCTCATAAGGGAAGGTTGTTTGCTTTACTTTGATACCTGGATTTGCTTCTTCAAATTCTTTAATAAGCTCATCCATTAAATCAACTTTAGCCTTATAGGCATATTGCCAGTATTCAATGGTTACTGTATCCCCTTCTTCTCCCCCAGATTCCTTTCCTTTTGAACAGCCAACAACTACCATTAACACTATGAGAAAAAGAAAAACACCTAACATTTTTTTCAATAGAACCCCTCCTATTAAACAAGTTATTTATTATTACTTAACACGTTGTAGCTGTTATGGTGTAGTAGCTGTTTATAAGAAGTAAATTTCTGTCTATATGTTTCTACTTCTTTAGAAAAAGCCTCTACATGTTGAGTGGAGCGTATCCGCTGCCTCTCTGTTTCTTTCGGATTAGGACCTCCTAGTACGGAGCGAACAAGGACAAATTGATAGGGATCAATCGCATTTTTATAATGTGCTTCTGTAAAAACAAGTGGTGTACCCAATATTTCCTTGGCAATTTGTTTAACCAATTCAGCAGAGCCATCATTTATTTTTTTCCCAGAGCTAGATAATTGTTGGACTAAAACACTGGCAATTTGATGAGAATCACGGAAGGATAAATGGCATTCTCTTACAAGCACATCTGCTAATTCCGTGACGGTGGAAAAGCCTTCACAGCAACGGGTAAAGAGCTTATCTACATTCACCTCCATAGATTTAAGAATTTCTGTCAATAATTCGATGATTTGATAAGAATGAGAAAAGCCATTAATAAGAATAGGTTGAATGTCATCCCCGATATCGACAATGTCCCCAAAAGGTGCATTATGTGGCATCATAAATACGGCGTTTATTTCTCCAATTGTTCTACTAATAAGGGATTTGGTATGTTCTAAGGATGATGGATTTCGTTTTTGAGGCATGATGCTTGATGTTTGCACTAAGCTTTCATCTAGCCTGATTGCATCTACTTCATTTGTCGTAAAAAACATAAGATCATGTGTAAAGCGGGACAAGGTGCTTAAGGCAATTTTGATTACACTAGCTATTTCAAGCATATAATCTGCGGCACTAATCGAATCATAGGAATTTTCCATCGCTTTATCAAAAGCTAATTGTGTTGCCATAAAAGGACGGTCAATTGGAAAGCCAGAAGTACCTAGAGCAGCAGCACCCATTGGCGACTGATTTATTCTTTTTAAAAGAGAAAAGCCTCTCTCCAGATCTCTCTCTAAGCTACTATCTATGGCTAAAAGATAATGGGCCAAAGTAGTCGGCTGTGCTTGCTGATTATGTGTATAGGCTGGCATAATCGTTCGTTCATGTTCTTTTGCAAGACCCAGCAATACCTTTTTTAATTCGATAAGCACGGTGAGAAAATGCAAAAGCTTTTCACGAGCTAACATCCTGTACATGGTAGCATCCATATCGTTTCGACTGAAGGCAATATGCATATTCCCTACAAGCTCTTCGCCGATTTCTTGTTTTAAATCTTCTTCTATCATAAAAAATAAGTCTTCAAAGATAGGATCATAATTCTTTCCATAGCCTTTCGCTAATATGCCTTGATTCGCTTTAATGATTTTTTCGGTATCTGCGATTTTTAAGATTTTTTGGCGGGCTAACATGGTAGCATGTGCGATATTAATTTCTAATAAGTAGGGAAGGAAATGTTGCTTGGTAAAATCGTAGGTAGGTTCTAGGATATGATTTACATATATATGTGATCTACTGTCTGGCATTCAGCTGCTTCACTCCCATCTCTAAATTGAGTAAACGGCGTGCATTGTTCCCAAAGATATTCTCCATATCATCCTCTCTCATATTAATTTCTCTGCATACTCTTACCTGATCTTGTAAATATCGATAGGAAAAGCCTCTCGGAAAGCCATTGGAATCTGTGCCAAATATAATTCTTTCTGGTCCAATCAATTCAAATGTTTTTCGAAAGAGCGTCTCTAAATCTAATGGATATGGCATCCATCTTACCCACTGATTAGAGCCAGATGTATCGACATAAACATTTGGGCAGCTCCAGCATAAATGTAACAGCTCTTTGAAGTAGCCTGCACCAAAATGAGGAATAATGATTGGAAGATCTGGGAATTCTCTTGCTACTTGAAAAATCGCAAGGGGAGACATATTTTGATGTTCCACTATTCCACCAGCTCTGCCTAACAATCCAAAATGAATTAAAACTGGCAGTTGGTTATCTGATAAATATTGCCAAACTGGCATTAAGGCTTCATCATGCAACGGTCTATTCACAAGGGGCCCAAACATTTTATAGCCTTTTAATCCTAATTGTTCAATCGCTCTTTTTAGCTCGGGCAGAGCATCGCTACTTTCGATAGAATGATGAGCAAACCCGATAAATCGGTCTGAATGCTCGCTAATTTTCGCAGCCATATCATCATTGTCTTCTGCCGTAAGAAAGTTCATGACTTCTACACCATATGTATCGAGCTCTGCTAGCCATCGATCCATGAGCGGGATTGCTTTTTGCTCGTCTGTTTCCTCTGAAGGATGGGGAAAATCCCAAGTTAACCTCATTCTTTCTGATCTTTCTGCATTATAGGCATCCCCCGTTTTGGATCTTTTAATAAAACTACTGCCTTTTTTCGCAGGCAAATGCCCATGAATATCAACCACTTTAAAAGCATTTTGAAAGAGCATGTATATCTCCCTTCTAATCTATTTTTTCAACTAGACAATAATGCATGTTTTTTCATACAAAGAACGGTTGCGCCAAGCAAGGAAGCATGTGGCAGCTTTGTTAGCATTACCGTTGTTCTACTTTGTTCAGGCAGATAATGCTCGATTCTCGCTTGTAGTTTTGGCAAAAACCAATGGCCTGATTTGGAAATCCCTCCCCCTAATACGATGCATTCAGGATTAAGCAATGCAGCAACATTTATTAAAGATACAGCAAGATGATCCAAAGCCTCGTTAATGATTTTAGCCGCTAGTGCTTCTCCTTCGATTGCCTTTTGAAATATTTTCTCCGCATTCTCCTTCTTTGTAGCAGAACCGCTTTGATACTGTTTCACAATAGACGGACCACCTACCTGATTTTCGAGAAAACCATAGCCCTCAAACACCGATTCAAATCCTTGGCTTGCCTGATCTTTATTAGTAATCATGTAGCCTATTTCTCCAGCTGCATATTGACCACCGCGAAATAATTCTCCATTAATTACAATTCCGCAGCCTACTCCTGTTCCAATCGTTATTAAAACTACATGGGATTTATCTTTAGCAGCACCTTTCCAGCACTCTCCCAACACCGCCATATTCACATCATTTTCAATGTAAATCGGGAAAGGAAAATGCTCTACCATCTCCCTTTTCAATGGATAGTGGAGCCACCCTAAGCTTGGTGCTTCCATCACGATTCCCTGATCCGAATCAGTAATTCCCGGCGCACCAATCGCCAAAGCCAACACCTTCGTATGACAAATATTTTTGTCTTCTAGCATTGCATTTACTTCATTAACTAGTAAAAGAATAAAATCTTTCTTCAATCCATCCTGTGTATCGATTTTTCGATGAAGAATCAAGCCACCATCCAAATCCATAATCGCTAGTTCTGTCGAGGTTCCGCCAATATCAATGCCAATGGTATATTTAAATTGTTTATCAAAGACTAAATGAACCGGTTTTCGTCCCCCTCTCTTTGCTGCCTTTTTGCTTTCTTTTTCAATTATCCAGCCTTCTTCCACCAGTTCATCTACCAATGCCGATATAGTCGGTTTACTTAGCTTCAATCTTTTTGCCAAACTTGCTCTGGAATAAAGATTATCTCCTTCGATAATTTCTTGTAGCACTTTTCTTTTATTAATTGTCTTCAAGTAGTTGGGAGTTCCTGATTGCAATATACTCATCCATTCCTCCATTCATGGCAGTTAGTAAACCTTCCTTACTTCTTGAATAGTCTATGACTCGCTAGAATGTAATATGTTTGTAAATATACGAAATTTATGCAAACCTTGTTTTAGCTCAGGTACTTTTTAAAGAAACTTTGTTTTTCCCCTTCATATATTTTCGTATTAAAAAAAACACCATTTTCTAAATGGCGTTTCATTTCGTAAATATATGTATTGGTAAAAAACAGGGCAGATTAAATGCACAAATAGGTTCTAAAGAATAGATTAATCCCAGTTAAAAAATAAGCCAGTTCAGGTTAACTTCTTCTAAAGACGCGGAAGTATGTCCATCAAAACTTAATATAATGCCTATATTAACGTTAGCTTGTATGTATTGTTGACTACTAGCTCAAGTAAGAGTCTTCTGCTTCTCTTTAATAAAGAGTATAAAAAAGAGATGGATAAGAACCATCCATCCCTCTAATTTCTTATATTGTAAATTTTGTAATCGTTTTTTCTAATTCAGCTGCTAAGTTCTTGAGGCTTTGGGCAGCCGAGGAAATTTCTTCTATTCCTGCTAGTTGTTCTTCTGAAGCTGCGGCAACCTCTTGGGTACTTGCTTTTGTGTTTTTGGTGATGGTAGCGATTTGATTAAAGGAAGCAGATACTTCTTCTGCTCCTGCTGAAATCTCTTCTGAAGTGGCAGACATATTTGTAATATTATCAGAAACATCATATGTCAATTCTAGGATTTCCATAAATAATTCTCTTGAATTATTAGCAATCAATACACCGCTTTCCACTTCATTCATTACTGCATTCATTGATTCACTTGTTTGTTCAATCTCCTCTTGAATTATCGTTACAATACTAGCAATTTCTTGAGAAGAACGCTGTGATTCTTCTGCCAGTTTCCGAACTTCATCCGCAACTACTGCGAATCCCTTCCCATGTTCTCCCGCTCTTGCTGCTTCAATTGCAGCATTAAGTGCAAGCAGATTTGTTTGATCTGCAATGGACGTAATAACTTCCAATATTTTCACAATATCTTGAGATCTCACAATAAGTGATTTCGTCAATTCATCTGAGTTTTGAACCGATTGTTGAATCGTATTCATCTGGGTAATATTTTTTTCAACAGATTCCTTACCTGTTTGTGCTTTATTCAATGTTGAATTCGCCTTTTCAGAAATAGTCGCAGAAGCTTCTGCAATTTGCTGTACTCCTTGTGCCACTTCATCAAGTGCTTCCGTACTTTCGGTCACCATTTCCGCCTGATCTGCTGCTCCTTCAGCGACAGCTTGTATCGATTCCGTTATTACTACACTTGTTTGATTGGATTGATCAGCACTCACAGCGAGTTGCTCAGATGTTTCCGCTGTATGTTCAGAGCTTTCTTTCAACTGTTTAATCAATTCCCGTAAGCTATGTTTCATCGAATTCGTATTATCAGCTAACTGGCCAATTTCATCCTTTGATTGGACAACTATATCTTTACTAGTAAGATCACCTGCTGCAACTAGACGAAGCTGGGCTACAATATTTCGGATTGGTTTCGTCATTCCGTTTGCTATCCAAATTGCCACACTAATAATTAGTACAGAAACCACTGCAATAATAATAAGCGTAATGTTCTTAATACTATTAGTTACTTGTAAGATATCATCAAAGGAAGTAAATAAATATATCCCTATACCAGCACTTTTTAGGGGAGCATAAGTAACTAGCTGTTCTTCTCCATTGACCACAATCTTTTTAGAACCACTTGTTGTTTTCCCCTTCTCGAAAATATCTCCTATATTTTTGGAAAAACCAGCTTCCTCGATTGTCTTACCGATTAGATCAGCATTAGGATGAAACTGGACTATATTATTACTATCAACTAATACAGGATATGTGCTGTTATTTTGAGAATTTTCATTTTGTAAAAATTCCTGTATAAGGCTTTCAAAGTTAACTGTAGCAGATACTACTCCCACAATTTCTTTATTGGCATTTAAAATCGGAGTTGCTATTGCAAGAATCCGATTACCTGTTGCTTTGGAGTTAAGCACATTCGAAACACTCTGTTCGCCTTTTATCCCCTTAATAAAATAGTCTCTTTCGGATAAATCTAGTTTTCCAACTAGACTAGGGTCGGTATGTGCTTCTACTATCCCATCTTTTCCGATAACCACAACAGTTTCATAAGTTTGGTCTTGCTCCTTGACTACATTAATTAGTTGACTCCGAGCTGCAAGCTCTCCATTGATGATTGTATCTGAATTTGCAATAAGCGTTAGCTTATCTAAACGTTTTTGAATCCATTCTTCCATATTTTCAACTGTAGAAGCCGTCTGATTCCCAAGCCATTCCTCTTCAGTATTTAATGCATTATTACTACTTACATAATAAATAATGCTAGAAGCTATTACTAATGGAATAATGCCAATTAATAAGAAATACAAAATAAATTTTGCTTTAATCGATCTATCTCTTTTCTTCATCCTTCTTGTCTCCTTAAAATAACTCTATTTAGCGCCACAAAACATATAACTTTACTTCTTAATATACATATCGACAGTAAATGATGTATATCAATACTTTTGAAGACCATTTTCGACATTTTTCTACCAATTTACCAAAGCTTCCATTATTCGCTTCTACTCGCTCTAGTGTTTGTAACATATATTGCCGTTCAAGAATTTGATGCTTCCAGGTAATTATTATTATGTACTGAACTATTCATGACTTTCATAAGGGCATATCTTCTTTTTCCTACGCACATTCCTAATTTTGGTTTTCCTTTCCACAATGAACGCCGCTTTCATTACTCACAATGCTAAAAGCGGCTTTCATCTCCAATATGAAAGCCGCTTCCCTATCTCATGTATTATTAACATTCATCGCAGACTGATTGTATTTTTTTAACAACCTTGCAAATGCCTCTCGTTCTTCTTCTGACCAAACATTGGTAACTTCTGCTACTCTTTTCTTTCTAAACTGTTTTTCTTTTTTAAATTCTTCTAATCCTATATCGGTTATCTGGAGTGTATAGGCTCTGCCATCTGTTTCATCTGGAATTCGGAACAAGTAGCCTTTCTGTTCCAGTGCTGCTGCCTGCCTACTTACGGTAGAAACATCTAGTTGAAATTCAGTTGCTAGCGCTTTAACACCAGCTGGCCCTTTTGTCACTATTTCATGTAATAACAGATATGCTGACCGATCAAGATTACCATTTTTTTTATGGGAAGACGTGTGTGTAATGCGACGTATCAGAATGGATAATTCAACCTCTAGTTCTTCCAACGATTCTTCATGCATAGATTAACTACCTCACCGTTTCAAAATATTTCTATAAAAATATGATAGCACACTTATTTAATGATTTGTAATGGACAGGGGAAGCTCCATTTCTGAAAATAGAATTGACGTTTTGAAATATAGTTGTATAATACAATTATATAGTTTCCTTATACAACTATTTTTTAAAATCTAAGGGGGAAAGAAAATGCTAGCCCGTGATATTATGGTAAGCCAAGTATATAAAGTGAAGGAAAGCGACACCGTCCGTTCTGTTATCGAAAAATTTATCGATTATAAAATTAGCGGTCTTCCAATAGTCAATGATCGAAATGAAATTGTTGGTTTCATCAGTGATGGAGATGTGTTGCGCTATATTGGCAAACATGATG
This sequence comes from Bacillus sp. T2.9-1, assembly GCF_950097965.1. Taxonomy (NCBI): domain Bacteria; kingdom Bacillati; phylum Bacillota; class Bacilli; order Caryophanales; family Bacillaceae; genus Bacillus; species Bacillus sp. T2.9-1. Next base: position 118,170 of record NZ_CATNHG010000119.1, on the reverse strand, counting down.
ATCATATTATCGACAGTATTTATTATGCTGTGGTGATTAAAGGCGATGATGAAGATTTTGACCAAAGATTACAAAGTCTCTTGCATTTGAATGTAATGAAAATCGCGAAGAAAAAAGTTGTAAAGGTAGCTTGGGATGAAAATATAGAAGTGATTGCGGCTTTACTAGGTAAGAAGCAAATAAAAAAAGTGCCCGTTGAAAAAAACGGAATTTTAGCAGGCATTATTAGCCGCGGAGATGTAATACGGAATTCTTTTAAGGAATTAATCTAATACATTTTGAACCAAAGGGATAATAGAAAAAGGGGAGATTTATCAATGCCATCTTTACAATCTGTATCAGCAGATTCAACAAAAAATAATGTAAATACGAGGACTGAAGCTAGCTTGTTAAAACAGCCGAAAGCAGTATGGGCTGTATTTTTTGCTGGGATTATCGCCTTTATGGGTCTCGGTCTCGTTGATCCAATCCTTCCTGCTATTGCAGAGAAGCTTGATGCCTCACAAAGTCAAGTAACCCTGCTCTTCACTAGCTATAATGCGGTAATGGCCGTAGCAATGCTCATTACTGGGATGATTTCATCAAGGCTTGGAGTTAAGTGGACACTTATCTTAGGAATAGTAATCATTGCTGTTTTCTCTTGCTTAGGCGGACTTTCAAATGGAATCTGGACACTTGTGGGACTACGCGGCGGATGGGGTCTTGGAAATGCGCTATTTGTAGCAACTGCGCTCGCCGCGATTGTATCTCTATCAAACAGCGGTACTGCAAAAGCAATTATTCTTTATGAAGCTGCTATTGGACTAGGAATCTCTGTTGGGCCTCTTTTAGGTGGCTGGTTAGGGGCTATGTCTTGGAGAGGTCCTTTCCTAGGTGTCGCGGCTTTAATGGTTATTGCCTTTTTTGGTATTTTAATTTTAATGCCAAAAGCTACATTACAGAATAACACGGTTAAGCCAAAAACATCTTTAGCAGATCCGTTTAGGGCACTAAAACACCGTTCCTTGCTTATTTTCGGGATCGCTGCTGCATTATATAATTTTGGATTTTTCACATTGTTGGCCTATGCTCCTTTTGTTATGGGCTTAGATGAACATGGATTAGGCTTTGTATTCTTGGGCTGGGGAATTTTATTAGCTGTAACTTCTGTCTTTATGGCACCGAAATTACAAGAGCGCTTCGGTACAGTGAAATCTATGTGTGCCATGTTAACATTGTTTGCAGTAGTGTTAGTTGCGATGGGGATTTGGACATCGACACAATGGGTAATTATCGTAGCGGTAATTGCAGCTGGTGCTTTATTAGGTAACAATAATACACTGATTACAACTGCTGTAATGAATGCAGCTCCTGTTGAACGATCAACTGCTTCAGCAGCATACAGTTTCCTACGCTTTATAGGTGGTGCCATTGCACCTTTTACAGCTGGTAAATTAGCGGAAATTTTCAATCCATCTGTACCATTCCTTGTAGGAGCTGGATTTGTGTTAATTTCCGTAGTATTCATCTGGTTTAATAGTAAGCATGTAAGCCATGTAGATGAATTAGGTTCTGGGCGTTAACACTTAATAGTGATAATGGAATCATTCTAATTAAAGGCTGGGACATAAGCATTTCAATCAACAACAAACACGAACTATAATATAGTTAAATTACATTATAGTTCGTGTTTGGTTTTTTTAGAAAAAGGTTTAAAAACGAAGTGTAATGGAGCGGAGGACGCTCGACTCCTGCGGGAAAAAGAGGAAAGGCTGAGACCCCGCAGCGAATGCGAGGAGGCTCAGCTTCCTCCCCGCGGAAAGCGAGCGTCTGTAGCGCAATGGAACGACTTAGTTTTTACACTTAACTATATTTAAAAACATAGATAACCCTCATGAGAAAGTAGCTTTATTTAAGAGCTAAATTAAAGATTGTTCGTCTTTAAAGATTAGTTATTTAGTTTTGTCCCAGCCTCTTTAATTAAAAGGTTATTTAGCAACCTTTACAGAACTATCATTCACAGATTTTTTAAAGCCTCTCGCCGACTAAGTGGCTTTAAATCGTTGAAAGAAACGAAATCTCTCACAGCTACAGGATTCGTTTTTGCATATTCTCGCAGTACCCATCCTATTGCTTTCTGGACAAAAAATTCGTCACTATCAGCTCTAGAAAGAATATATTGAAACAAACGTTTTTCATCTGTTCTCTTCTTATAGTAAAGTTGATATAGCAATGCCGATCTTTGTAACCAAAAATTATCATCTACAATCCATTGATCTGCATATTGAGCTATTAGTTCTGGATAGATTGTGAACAGATTACCCATTATATGTGGAGAAAGCACATCCACCGTATCCCACCATGATTTTTTCACTAATAAAGAACTTAACCATGGCATATCATCTGGGGTAAGCTCTTTTTTTACTTTTTCAAGAATATCAAGAGCTGCTTTTTGATACTCTCTTTCTGATCGTTCCCACAATATAAAAATAATATCTTTTAAGTTTTCTTTTGTTGGGACTCCATATTCACGAAAGAACTGTTTCGTCAGTTTTCGGCGTATTGGTGTTCGAATCCCTAAAAAGGCAAATTGGTTCCGCAAATAATTCTCCGACCATTCCGCATAATCCCTATCCATATGTTGTGTATATAGTTTAACAAGTTCCTCTACATAATTATTTGTTACGTCCATCACTTAGCACCTTATTTTGAATTTTTATATTTTAAGCTGTTCTTCTATTTCTTCTCCTCTTGCACCAAGGTATAGGACCTTTTTTTCTTGTATGAGCACACGATAGCTGACAATTCCTGCTTCAGCAATCTCTTGCAAGAAGGCTAAGAAAGGGAGTGAGATGTTAGCAATTGCCGCAAGTACCTTCTTTCTATTAAAATTATCTGAAACTACCAAGTTTACCTGGGAATCTGTTTTAAATTCCTTGTATACTCCTTTATAGGTGGCTTGCCCTGTTGCAACTTCGATTTCGTATTCATTAATTCCTCTTTGGGACAATTCATCTAAGAATAGAGCGAAATCTATTATACCGTTACTTCTTCTCTGAATAATTTCCTGGAACTCGTTTTCTGTTATTTTGTCATTCATACATAATACCTCCACTAATGATTGTATTTCCTTTCAATGTGTATCATCATTTTAACCTTGAACATACTTCTTATTCTTGTAAAAATGGGACATTATCTTTATGAAGGGAAAAAAAATCACTCGGTATGGAGGCTGTATGCTTTCGAAATTCTTTTATAAAGTGTGATTGGTCAGTATATCCAGCTTCAAAAGCTATATCTACCAATTTATTTGTTGTATTCGCCAAGTCTAGAGCATATTGAAATTGGACAATTTGTGAGAATGCCTTAGGGGAAACGCCGATTCTCTCCGTAAATTTTCGTCCAAATTGCCTTCTGCTAAGAACTACATCTTGGGCTAATTCATTAATTCGCATGGTACCATGTGTTGCTATTATTTGATTGATTACCCATGAAATCCAAGGATCAGTATCCATTTCTTTGAACTCTTTCCATAACATTTCTTCTACAAGCGCTAAAAAGTGATATGGGCTTTCTTCTTGTATATTCAAGATTCTATCCCATTCTGATGCTTTCATCCAAAAATCCATTAAGCCAATACTAGTTCCTGCCACTTCTTTAGGATGAATCTTTTTCCATTGAAAAAGAGCTTCTGGCTTAAAAAAAACTAATACAGAAGAAATATTCTCTGTTGCCTGAAAAGTTTTTGGAGCAGAATTAATGCCTGTTATTCCAGCACTTTCAAGCTTCTGCATTTGATTACCATTCCATACATTAACTTGCCCTTGATTTTGAATACCCATCACATGATAAATATCAGGATAAACTATATAAGGGTCACTTGTTCCCTTACCTTGCCATATTATCTTTTCTACAAATGGAGCTAATCTCTTTGGACGAATAACGATCATTGAAGTTCTGCCTTTCTTCTATTTAAAAGATAGTAAGATACCTTGTAGATTGTACCATTATTCGAACACTACTTAGTATAAAGGACAAGTAATTACCTACATAGGCATTACGCAAGCGCGTTCCGTCTTTTATATTATCTATTCATATAATATTTGATGTATCTTTTAATAGAAGTTTTTTAAAAAATTCTATTAATTCCTATTGATTTATAATGGTAATATACCATTTAAAGAACTTTTTAAATAGGATCTCCGTCTCCTTTTTTCCATAACAATATATGACTACTTCCCTAACCAACAAATCGTTAAATCCCTAATCAAATGCGGCAACGTTTCAAACGAGTATGGCTTATAAACTCTCTCTGTCCACCGGTGAGCATCCATCCCATATACGCCAATATTAATAGCTGGAACATTCAGCTCTCTTATCTTATCAACCGGGACTGGGTAAATACTCTTCCATTCAGGAAAATTATGAATAAGGGATTCTATTTCTTCTTCTGTGTCATGAAGGGATAAATAGCTACTATCTGATAGATAGGGGAAAAATCTTTTGATAGAAAATGGTTCGACTGAACCAGATTCCCATTTTCCTACCACTTCATCGATAACATCCATTACGCGTTTATCCCGCTTACTTTCTCCTATTAAATAATGATGGGGACAATAAGGTGGAGCAAAAAAGATAATAATACAAGGAACTCCAGTAGCATCTTGCTGCCTTAGGGAATCTACTATTTGAAAACAAACCTCCCGTGGGTCTTCCTCTTTATAGGCAGCTTCCATTTGTTCCGCTATTCCCTCCACATCCACTCCTTGCTTTCGAAGCTTCTCGCAATACTCTTCAAACGTATAAACTTCCATTTCCCATTTCGGCATTTCCTCAGGAAAATGATTACGTAAGGCATACAATTGATACTGCTTCTGATAATAAGTTTCCGTCGTTCTCGCTGCCTTATTCGCAATCCTTTTTGATTTCTCAACTACTACTTGTGGACTATCCTCTAATACCATTAAATTAAAATAAATATGACTCGTTACCGCTGTTTGCACATTATAAAAGTTTTTCGTATCCCGGTGATATAAAACAGACGGCGGTGTCATCAGCTCTCCTTCTACCTGTTCGATCAATTCCATATTATTATTAATAAGACGATTTAATTCAGAGGTTACAAGCGTTGGATCTAGCCCATCTAGCGTTCTTCCAACATGCGTTTCTCTCCCATATACGTAAAAGCAAGGAAGTAGCTTGCCAACTGCTCCCGTATAAATATATTTCTGCTCATCCCCTGGAAAAAGAGAAGTTATGTAATCAGTATTGATTGCTACAATATAATCCAGCTGTTCCTCTTTACGAAGTCGCAGTAGCTCATCAACAGCAGCAATTACTCCAGTATGCTGATTTTCTTCTACTGGATTGACCATAAAGATAATCTCTCCATCCCATTTATCACGATGCTCACTCAGATAAAGAATATTCGCTAGATGAACAGCAATCCCACTCTTCATATCAAGCGCTCCACGTCCAAACATCCAATCACCTGAACGCGCTTGTTCTTGAATCTCTTTATTTCCCTCCCAGCTTTTGAAAAATTCTAGCAAGCGCTCTGGCATATTTGCCAGTTCTTGAATTTTCCCATAATCATCTGTTCCTACTGTATCTATATGAGCATGATAAATGACAGTCTTCTTGGATGCACCATTGCCTTTTATCCTTGCAAAAACATTCTTTCTGCCAATTCCATCATTAGGCAAAGGCTGTGTCCATATCATTTCAGGACTGTCTTTAAAATAAGGAAAACTACGAAGAATTTCCTCTATCTTATTGGCAATCTCTACCTCTCCCATTGTTCCATTGATACTTAGAATGTTTACGAGAGAAGTAGTCAGTAAGTTTATTTGATTGAATGTGGATAGGTTTTCTAGTTTTTTGAACATTTTATCTCACCCTTTTTCCCCTATGGTTATTTCTTCAAGCTACTGTATATGTAAAACAATATAGAAGTAATAGGAAATTATCTTTGATCGTGTTAAATAATCTCACAGTTTTTTTACTAAGTGTCACTTTCAATCTGTTTTAGTTCATTTTAGAAACTTTATTATTTATTTCTATTTTCTCCATAATTCGTCCTATAAGAATCTGATTATTCTTTCTGTTTAGCATTATAATAGTCATTAGTAGAATCTCTAAGGGACGGAAAATAGTTGAATATTTCACTAAAATGGAAGCCTGGAAGTGATACAAATCATCTTGAAAAGCGTAAAAAGAGAAAAGGCGGGGTAAAGGAGGTATTGGAATGAGTATGTATATGCAGGATATTCTTAATTACGGGGATGATGTTAATGACTTTGAAAGTAGCCCGTTTGAAAGCCTACTGATGTTGCAAGATAGAAGTGATATTCAGAAAGTATTCCATCAATTAAGTTTAGAAGAGCAGCAGTTGCTGGCGGAATATGATGCGCTCTTATTTAAAAACGTTCATAAAATGTACCGACACATTAAGAAAGCGTATGATTTTAACTTATCCAAACAACCTTTTAGTGAGTGGTGGTGGCATCTAGATAAAATACTAAAAGGAAACCTTCAAATTGTTCTATCATCTGAAACAGGTGGTAAGGTCATGTAGATTTTCTAATAGGAAGCAAAGAAGCATAGGAATTTCACCCTATGCTTCTATTCGGAGCATCCACATCTAAGGAAAAACAAAAACCTTCTCTCACCTTCTACTCCATCGAAACCCAAACACTCTTCACTTCCGTATAGTTATTCAAAGCATAGGATCCCATTTCGCGGCCGATTCCGGATTGTTTGTAGCCACCGAATGGGGATGCTGCGTCGAATGTATTGTAGCAATTGACCCAAACAGTTCCGGCACGTAGCTTGCTAGCAATATAGTGGGCGTTTGCAATATCTCTCGTCCATACGCCTGCTGCTAATCCGTACTCACTATTGTTGGCCCGATTGATTAATTCATCTAAATCATCATAAGGCATAGCGGAAATAACTGGTCCAAAGATTTCCTCCTTGGCAATAGTCATTTCATCACGAACATCGGCGAATACTGTCGGAGAAACGAAGTAGCCTTCTTCTCGTGGATTAAAGCCACCTGCGACTAGCTGTGCCCCTTCCTTCAACCCTCTCTCAATATAGCCAAGAACACGCTGCTGCTGTTCAGCAGAAACGAGCGGTCCAATTTCTGTATCACCGTGGATACCCGCACCTTGTTTAATGTTTTTAGCCTGTGCAGCCATATCTGCAACGACATTATCAAAATGCTTCTTCTGGATGAATACACGTGAGCCTGCACAACATACCTGTCCCTGGTTGAACATAACACCATTCAATGCTCCTGGAATTGCTTTTGTTAAATCCGCATCAGGAAGAATAATGTTCGGTGATTTCCCGCCAAGCTCCAGTGTTACTCTCTTCAATGTTTTCGAAGCATTAGACATAATCATTTTTCCAACTTCTGTTGAACCTGTAAAGGCGATTTTATCAACTAACGGATGATCGACTAGTGGCTGCCCCGCTGTTTCTCCAAATCCAGGAACAATATTTACGACGCCATCTGGGAACCCAGCTTCCTGCATTAGTTCTGCTAAATAAAGAGCAGATAGTGGTGTTTGCTCAGCTGGCTTCAGCACAACCGTACATCCTGTTGCAAGTGCCGCTCCAAGCTTCCACATCGCCATAAGAAGTGGGAAATTCCACGGAATTATTTGCCCAACTACACCGACCGCCTCATGACGTGTATAGTTAAAGTATGGACCACTAACAGGGATTGTCTGTCCAACAATCTTTGTACTCCATCCAGCATAATAGCGCATATGCTCAATGGCCAAAGGAATATCGGCATTCGACGTTTCACGGATTGGTTTTCCATTATCTAACGTTTCTAATTGGGCAAGTTCTTCGCTATTTTCCTCCATCAAATCAGCCAATATGTACATAAGGCGACTACGCTCAGAAGCACTCATTTTTGACCATGGACCCTCATCAAACGCTTTTCTTGCAGCTTTCACTGCCAAATCAATATCTTCCACACCCGCTTCATAGACACTTGCTAGAACTTCTCCAGTCGCTGGATTATAACTATCGAACGTTTTTTGCGATTTACTCTCCACAAACTCCCCATTAATAAATAACTTTTTCTTACCACTCAGGAACTTTTCAACCTTTTCTTTTAAAACTACAGTCTGTTGGTTCATCGAATTCCTCCTTAAAAAGTAGATTTAACGGTCAAGTACCAATTTTAGAAAACGCTTACAAAAATAATATTAACACTGTGAAAATAGAGATACAACAAATATAAAGGGAAAAATTTCGAGAGAATTTGACATTACGACGGCAGATGACAGGAAGCGAGAGGGTGCAGAGGGACGTTCAAAATATCCACTCAATCTGTACTATTTTTTATGCATTATGCTTTTATCTATTCGTTACAATTAGAATATTTCATTTATGATTTCACCTACATCCGCCCCAAATAATACATTTGGAATAAAATTAAATAATAGCTTTGTTTTATTTTTTTCCATTTATTAAAATAGCTATCCTCCAATTATAGGAAGATAGCTTTATTGATAAAATATTTAATCTAGAAAACTTAAAAATGTCCTCATAAGAACCGTCCCTCTACTTCCCTATTTCACAATCGTAACAAATCTTTCTGCTTCGTGGGTTACAGCTTCGTAATCTCCTGAGGAGGCTCCTTTTGTTAGGCTAGAGCCTGTTCCTATGGCGTAGGCGCCATTTTTAATCCAGTCGGCTGCATTTTCGACGGTGACGCCACCGCTTGGCATAAAGTTTCCTTGGGGAAGTGGTCCTTTAAAATCTTTAACAATACTTGGTCCGAATGCCCCTCCTGGGAAGACTTTAATGACATCTGCGCCAAGTTCTATAGCTGTTAGTGCTTCGGTTGGTGACATAACGCCAGGCATGACAGCAACCCGGTAGCGGTGGCATATCGTAATTACTTCAGGTGATAGGTTGGGTCCTACTATAAATTTTGCGCCTGCCAAGATAGCAAGTCGTGCTGTTTCAGGATCTAATACTGTCCCAGCTCCAACTATTACATCTTCACCAGCATATTTATCAGCTAGTTTTTTAATCACATCCAATGCACCAGGAATCGTCATGGTTAACTCTAAAAATTTAATGCCGCCTTGCCGAATCGCCTCACTTACAAGCAATCCTTGATCTACATTTTGAGCTCGAATTACTGCAACAATCTTTTCCTCTTTCATTTTTGCCAAAACTTCTATTTTATCCATAAAAGATCACCTTTTCCTTTTAGTTAAAATTTGCAAGGATATTTTCAACTGCCATTAAGCTCATTTTATTGACTGCATCAACACTAGAGGCAGCAGTATGTGACCCAATAATAATATTATCCAGCTCCAGTAATTCTTTCTTTTCTGGTGGTTCTTTTTTGAAAACATCTATCCCTGCTCCCCAAATTTTCTTATCCCGCAGAACGTTATAAAGTGCATCTTCATCAATCAGTTCTCCACGAGCTGTATTGACCAATACGGCCGTTTCCTTCATCATGCTGAATTCTTTCTCACTAAACAGATTGGTTGTTTCTGGAGTCGCTGGTAAGTGAAGGGTTATAAAGTCGCTTTCTTTCATCAACTGTTCCAGTTCAACATATGTCACCTTATATTCTTTAGCGAATTCGTTATCTGGACAAACATCGTAAGCAAGAATATCCATATCAAAACCACATGCCCTCTTAATAACACCCTTTCCGATTGAACCAGTCCCAATCACCCCAAGAGTTTTGCCGTATATACCAATACTTGTTTTTTTGCCCCAATCCATTGCCCGGCATGATTGATCGATTTCTACTATTCTTCTAGCAATCGCTAACATGAGAGCAAAAGAAAAATCTGCGACAGAGTCTGAATTTGCATTACGAGTAATCGTTACTGGGATATTGTTAGTTTTGCAATAGTCTACGTCAATGTTATCTGTCCCAACGCCATACTTTGAAATGACTTTTAAATTTTTCGCTTTAGCTAACACATTGGCATTCAACGGGTCTACGCCAACAATAACTGCGTCTACATCCACAATTTCCTTTTTCATTTCTTCTTCTGTCAGGATCCTGCCATATGGATTGGTAACCACTTCAAAGCCATGAGCAGTTAATATTCGACTTGCCTCTTCACTGTGTTTTCCAAATGATCGGGGAGTAATAAGTACTTTGGGCATCGATTCCCCTCCTCCTTTCGTTTACTTATTGTGAAACATTATAATAGTCGCAAATATTGTTCGACTTCCGCTAAATTTTCAAAAACCTTTGGCTTGAGCTTACGAATTATAGACGTTTCCTTCACAAAATCAGGTATAAAAAATGCTGGAATACCTGCATGATAGGCCGCTTGAACACCAGCAGGGGAATCTTCCAATACAAGTGCCTCTTTCGGATTCACTTTTAATCGAGTACAGACTTCAAAGAAGATATCAGGACTTGGCTTTCCCTTAGATACCTCTTCTCCCGAAACGTATAAATCAATAAAAGGAAGAGTGTCTGATACGGTTAGAAATCGATGGATCACTTCGCTTGCGCTTGATGAGGCTACAGCTACCTTTATTCTCTTAGACTGTAAAAAGGAAAGTAATTCGTCCAATCCCTCTTTTTTAAAATTAGGATCTCTAATAAACGAGTATTCTAATTCATGCTTTTTTAAACGCATATAGGCTCGCCATTCTTGCACAGATTGTTCTGGACCATAATACGCGTCCATTTTCCGAATAATATCTTGATTCGTTATACCAATAAACTGTTCAAATAATGCTCTTTCAAAAGAAAAGCCATAATGATCAGCTGTCATTTGCCAAGCTTGATAGGCTAACTTTTCCGTATCAAACATTAAGCCATCCATATCAAAAATAACTAGCGATGGAACTCCCAAACTAATTCTCCTTTCAATCAATAGAACGCCTGTGACAGATTCCCCTTAGAACAACTCCACATTGACCACATTGTCCGGTCTCTCTTTTTTAATCGTTCTTTCTATGTCTGACACTACTTTCTCTCCCATCCCTCTTAAGCATTCCATTGTATAGGCGGAAGTGTGTGGTGTCACAAGAACATTTTCATATTGAAAAAACGGATGGGTTTCATCAACCGGTTCCCCTTCTAAAACATCTGTTGCAAGCCCTGAAATTTTTCCGCTTTCCAATGCACGCAATACAGCATCTTGCGCCCACAATTCTCCACGTGCCGTATTAGTGATATACACACCTTCTTTCATGAGAGCAAATTCACGGTCAGACAAGAGATGATAACTTCCCTCGTTAACAAACGCATTTAATGAAATAATATCGGAATGTTTTAATAATTCTTCTAAAGGAACACTTTCTGCACCTTTTTGTTCTAATTCCTCTTTTGTTTGATAGGGGTCATATGCTAGTAATCTAGCATTAAATCCATCTTTGAAAATTTCGCCAACCCTACTTCCAATATTGCCTAATCCAATCACACCAACTGTTTTCCCATTGATTTGGTGCCCTACAAATTGAGCCCTATCCGCCCATCGACCTTCTCTTGCTGCCGTTGCTGCTAGATATGTTTTTCTTACTACTGCTAGAAGGTTTGTAACTGCATTTTCCGCTACAGCATCTCTTTCTACTAATGCCGATACAATGGTCACAATCGTCCCTTTTTCTGTTGCAGCTTCTATATCAATGTTGTTATAACCAATCCCATGACGTGTAATAATGAGTGTTTTATCCTTATGTTCAAAGAATTCCCTTGTAAAAAAAGGAGTAACGCTAGATATAATGATAGTAAAGCCATGCAATTTTTCTGCTAGCTCTTTTCCCGAAGTATCTACAGGGAATGTAAATTTTTTTACCTCACCAATGTTTTCAAGCCGTTCTATTTGATCAGGGAATCTTTCTCCAAAACTACTTGAATTTACAATTGCAATTTTGTTTGCCATTGCTTTTGTTCCTTTCTACTTTATTGTTCATTAACTGAACATATCGTGAAGGAACGGTATTACCTTTAGAAAACGTAATACCATTCCTTCATATTGATGAGCTATTTTTTAATCGTTTTTAATCCATCCGTCAATGAAACTTTTTTGCTGTCAGGCACGGTTTGGAAAAACACTTCGATTCCTTTTGCATCTAATAACTTTAAATGGTCAACATCTGTTTCCTTTAGGGCAACGGTTGGGATAACAAATTGAGCATCCCCCTTTTTCGAAACTCCTCCTACATTGAGTCTAGTAACTGGCAAGCCCTTTTCCACTACTTCCTTTACACTAGCGATATGTTTAAAGAGTAGGACAACAGTATCTTTTCCAAATTGATTGCTATTCCATTTTTCTACTACTTCTTGATTACTGTATACCTGAATCTTTAATCCAGAAGAAGAGTTTGTATTTATATAAATATCTTTCATAAATTCATCAGATGCTGTTTCGTTGTCAATTACGTAAAGGGCATTCGTTCCCAAACCTTTTGACCATTTTGTCATTACTTGTCCATGAATTAAGCGATCATCTACTCTAACTAAATTGATTTTCCCCATGCTGGCCTCCCTTTTAACCATAAAGATTTATTTCTTTAAGAAATCCCGGTTTAAATGATGGATTCCACTTGCACTAGTTTCTTGCACTGTATCTATTAAATTTTTTGTATCTTCTACAGTTTGGTAGAAAGTTAATAATTCAATTAACATCGGCATATTGATTCCGGTTAATATGTGTAAGTCATACTTGTTTAGTAACGACAAAGCTACGTTAGAGGGGCTGCCTCCCAATAAATCTACTAGTAAAATTGTTTCTAAGCCGTTTTTGTCATTCTCTTTCACTATCTTATTTGTTTCTTCACGCAAAGCATCTACAGATTCACCTGGTCTGAGTGCTAATGCACATAAATTTTTCTGAGGTCCCATTATCATCTCTACACTTTTAATGAGCTCGATGCCGAATTCTCCATGTGTAATCACCAAAATTGCCCGATTTTCCATACACCTGCTCCTTTTCTTTTGGATAATTTTAAATCTATAACCTTACCTACCTTAATCAGTACAAAAAAATAATAGAATTATAATACTTTGATTGCTCCTAGTACAATTAACGTACCAGTTAGCCATAATAATCCTTTTGTAATATTAAAGCCTTTTTTATCAAAGTATAAGTAAACACCTAATACGGTTAATAAAGGCAATAACCCTGGTAAAATCGAGTCTAAAATATCCTGAAGTACGAATTGTTTTTCTGATAGAGTAAAAGATAGTGCGCTGCTTACTTTTACATAGGATCCTGCCAAGATCCCCATCATAAACAATCCAAGAACAGATAATGCGTCAATCATCGTTTTAATACGGCTCCCAGCTAAAATTTCTTTTGCCGCATTACGTCCCAACCCATAGCCCATTCGGACAAAATAATAGCCATAAAGGAATGTTACGAGCGTGAAGCCAAGAAACGGAAACAATGCGCCAAGAGGGCTGCCTGCCATTGCCCATGGCAAAGCGATTGCAATAAAGATATATTGGACAGTACCAGAGTCAATCGCGTCTCCAATCCCTGCTAAGGCACCCATCAATCCTACTTTTGTGTTGTTAATCATGTCTGGACTCGGGGCTTCTTCTTTTTTCCCTTCAGCTAATGCTTTTGCGCGAGATTCCTCAAGGGATGCTGTAATACCAGTCAACGTACCTCCTCCCCAAATGGCTTGCGTGTTAAAGAATAATAAGTGCCTTTGGTACGCCTCGCTTAAATCTTTTTTATCTTTATATAATTTTTTCAGTATTGGCGTCATTCCGAATAAAAAGGAAGGAGCCACCATTCTGTCAAACGTATGAGGTATTTCATTCGCCCACCACCATCTTGACCAAGCCTTAAGCAAATCTTTTTTTGTAATAGGCTCAGGGTAATTCTCTGGACTTTGTTTCTTTTCTTCCATACTCATCTATCAACCCACCTTTTTAAGTTCTTAAGCTGCTTCCTTTCTTCTTGTGAATAATACATATAGACCAGCAAGAATAGCACCGAAAATTGCATAAGTGACCGTGTTAATCTGTAAGTCTTTTAAAGCAACACTCATGAAGTAGGCAAGGAAAAAGAATAAAAGCAATTCCTTCTTGCCGATAACATGCATAATAACGGCAATCCCAAGAGCAGCAAGACCGCCTCCAACTACTTCAAGCACGTGAATAATTGGACCATCGCTAATAGAATTTACAAAATCAGCAACTACTGGAGCCCCATAGTAAAGAGCAATAAATACTATTGGAACATAAAGAACAAAACTTATGACGATTGGAATAATGATGACAGATGCAAATATTCCTCGGTCATTAATATCGGCCGCATATTTATCTAACACACGCAATGCAAACGTATTCAAAAAGAAGCGAAATTGATAAGCATAACTACCTAGGATTCCAACTGGAACGGCGATAGCTACTGCTTTTTCTGGTGTGAAATCCCCTAATACTGCTACTGTTACAGCAATAGCTGCCGCAATAGCAGGTTCACTTGGTAATGCTCCTCCTGGTGCTACTGCCCCCATATAAACCAATTGAATTGCCGCTGTAATTATCATCGCTTCTGTTATATGTCCTGTAACGATTCCAACAACTAACCCTGTCATTAACGGGCTAAAGCGCAATGTTAAGGTTGCATACCCTATACCACGTGACATCACGATTGCCACCCAAATGGCTATTATTAGTGCTTGACCAATGGATAGTGTTTCCATTTGTCTTATCACTCCCTTATAATTTTAAAAATGTTCATAATTGCACAAACTACTATAAAGCTACCCTCCTTTCGCAGAATATATGAAATAATTATATGGAATATAAATTACTTCCTTATCACACTATGGCCACCAAATTCGTTACGGAGAGCAGCGACTACTTTCGCAGAAAAACTATCCTCTTCCAAAGTCCTGTTTCTCATCATAAGCGATAAAGCAATAATGGGAACAGGAACTTCTAAATCTAATGCTGTTTCTATTGTCCACTTTGCCTCACCAGACGATGCTACCATTCCACGAATATTTTCGAGTCTAGTATCTTTTTGGAATGCTGATACCATTAATTCCATAAGCCAGCTTCGAATGACGGAACCATTATTCCAGACTGAGGCTATCTTAGCTAGGTCAAAATCGTACTGACTTTGATTCAACACTTGAAATCCTTCGCCAATTGCTTGCATAAAGCCATATTCAATTCCGTTATGAACCATCTTTAAGAAATGGCCGCTGCCAGATTCTCCTGCATGTAAGTAACCGTCTTGAATAGAGATACTATTGAATATTGGTTCCACAAGTTCAAAAATCTCTCGTTTCCCCCCAATCATTAAACATGCTCCCTCATTAGCACCTAAGATGCCACCAGATGTACCAACATCTAAGAAGTGAATACCCTTTTCATCTGCTAGAGCTGCACGACGAATGGAGTCTTTATAATTCGCATTTCCTCCATCAATGACAATATCATCCGCTTTCATTTTTTCGAACAACTCTTCAATCACCATTTCGCTTGGTTTTCCTGCCGGTACCATCACCCATACCACCCGTGGAGACGGCATGTTTAAAAGCAGTTGATCCATACTTTCCGCAATATGTATCCCATTTTCTTTTGCCCTAATTCGAGCCTCATTAGATTGGTCAAAACCATAGACAGAATGATGATTGTTTGCTAAGTTTAACGCAAGGTTATATCCCATTTTCCCTAAACCAATCATTCCAATTTGCATCAAACCACTCCTTGTTTACAAACAGCTTTTTCGTTCGTAATTTCTTGTGACTTTGAGAAAGTTATTGCCTTTATTCGTTAATCATACGTTCTTGTTATTTGCAGCAAAAAATGTTTGTACATGATTGTATCTTTTATACGTTTAAGATTGCTAGGTTAGTAGATATATGTGGGCATAGCTGTCCCTTGTCTTTGTTGTTAACTGTGCTCATCAAGCATTTAGAAATGATTCTCCAAATAAATCGAACTTTTTTAAGATACCCTTTGGCTAAATGTTTGTATGATTTAACAGTTAGGAACTATAGGAAACCTACCACTACTTTTTTCACAAGTGACATTTACTAGCTAAAACACCGGTGGGCAAATATCATTTGTTAATTAAAATTATACACGTTTTTTCGAGTGAGTCAACCAAAAATAGTCGAATTTTCGTATAAATACGTTTTTTCGTGTGAAGGGAGTTTGAAATAGTGAAAAACATTGAGCATATCGGGGATCGCATTAAATTATTGAGAGAAAAACACGGATTATCACAGGCTGCTTTTGGAAGAAGAATTGGGGTATCTTCTGGAAATGTTGGAGACTGGGAAAGTGAAAAAAAGAAATCATTACCTGGAGCTAAAGCGATCTATACCATTGCGAAGGAATTCCAAGTATCTGCTGATTGGTTACTTGCTGGAGAGGAATACTTAGGAGATTCGTCCTTAAAAAGCGGCAATATAGTAATTCAAGATGACAAACCAACAATCGGTACCAGTACGATAAAAGAACAAGAATCTATTATTGATCCAGCTACCAAAGAAACATTAGCTCTTACAGAAGAAGTAATAGAACTAATCACCATATTTAACCATTTAAATGAACGAGACGCAGCCGAATTACTAATGATTGCACGCATAAAACTCGATTTTGAAAGTCGGTAACAGAGGGACGGTTCTTGTGTGGACATTCAGTAACATGAGGGAAAGGTTCTACCATGCCTTCTTGTGCTTGCAACAAAGGAAGCAATAGAACCGTCCCTCCGCTTCCCTTTCCTACCTACTATTAAAAAGGACATATTGCTGGATATTCTCTCTATCTTCCATTGATTTTCTGACTTTCCATGATTTGATGATTTGTGTCTCTATGATATAAGGAGATACTTCTGTGAATACTTTTTCTCCGTTTTTAAAGATGATAGCGCTTTTATATTTCCTATTATTTCTTACTGGGTGTATTTGATCAATATGCTCGGTGAATATCCAGTGACAGTGAAATTGCTTAGGTGAGTGGGTTGGAAATGCATAGATATTTCTTGGGGGGTTAATTGGCATTGGCAGCTTTTTCTGCATTCCTAGTTTATATGTAATGGAGCGACGTCGTCCATTAAAATCAGATCCTCCGATTAAAAGATTTTCTTTGATAATGTCAAAAGGAGTTTGTTTAACAAATACTATCCGATCTATTTCTTTTACAACTGCATAATAATCTACCGCTTCTGCTGGCATGATTAACATGGTACGATTGTTCACCATATATTTATTCACAATAATTTCCTCTCTCATCCTACACACTCCTTCTTTCACACCATTTATTCTAACTCCTCTAATTCCTTCGTTTCCTCTTTAATTAACACCGCATCAAGCTGTAAATCGAGTACCTCACAAATCCTATACAATGTACGAACTTTGGGTTCCTTTTGTCCCCTTTCAATTTGCCCCAAATGATTATGATCTAAGCCTGTCTCTTTAGCAAGTTCCATTTGAGTGAAATTCTTTTGCAACCTCCTTTCTTTCAAAAATTTATAATCAATGCAACTTTTTTCCCCTCTCTCTTTCAAATGCATCACCTCCTTTAGAACTATTATGACGGAGACTAGTTGCTTGCACTACTTCCTATAGGAATGATATTGTTAACATTTTGTTACTTTTTTAGGAATCAACTGTAAGAAATATAAGGACGAGTCGAGACCATTGTAAAAGCTATTAAGCTCCAAATTGATTAGACGGAAAGTAAGAGATTCCTTGAGTCACTTACTGTTTTGGTGAACTTATTATTTGAAAGCAATAGTTTGTTTTTTTATCCACTTCCATAAATCACCAATTTATTACTTACTTGTAAAAAAATTTCTGTTACACTGAGTATCTTAAACCAGACATAACGTAGTCATATTAAAGAATATATAATGAAAATTAATGTTGACGAACATTTCTCAATAAAATTAAAATGGAGGCTAATATATGCCTGAACACTATCAAAATAAGACGAATAGCAATGAAACGAAAAGTAAAATAATCAATGAACTTCCCACAACAGATCACTTGCATGCTGCGGACGTTCCTGAAAT
Organism: Bacillus sp. T2.9-1; assembly: GCF_950097965.1. Classification (NCBI taxonomy): domain Bacteria; kingdom Bacillati; phylum Bacillota; class Bacilli; order Caryophanales; family Bacillaceae; genus Bacillus; species Bacillus sp. T2.9-1. Next base: position 100,183 of record NZ_CATNHG010000119.1, on the reverse strand, counting down.
GGCGATAGCCACTAAAGCTACATTTGTGTCCATCTTAGGTGTGGGGGCACCAGGAACAGATGCATTTTATCGAAAAATGGCGTTCATTACCGATATTGGACGTATACTTACGCATGGAGATAACACGCTTGATGGTTCTCCAGTTGTTGAAATTCTCTACTGGTATCCAGACGACGCAATACAAGTTGGTATCGCTGACTTCTATAGCGTGAATCCCATATCATCATTGCTTTATCGCATGCTAGTAAAAATTAACGAAAATACTTCAAAAGCAGATGTCGAAATGGCTCGTCGTTCTGCAATGAGTGCATCTGATACGGAAAACGAAAAGCTAGAAATAATAACAATCCCTGAGCAAGTGGTTGTACAAGTGATGCATCATGGTCCATTTGCTAATGAATACGACACTCTAGCTAGACTTGGGGCCATAGCCGATCATTACGGAGTTAGAAGAAGTGGACCACATCATGAAATTCATCTTGACCCGTTCAATCGTAGTACACCTCAAGACACACTACGTACGATTCTACGTGATCCAGTTTCTTAAAAATTCCATTAACATAGAAGACAGGGCTTACATATGTATTGTAAAAATGTTAGCTTTATCAAAAATAGAAATAATGCCAAGACCTCACTTGAGTTAAACTACAAGTACAGGTCTTGGCATGCAATTATTTTGGAAGTGACATTTAATATTCGGAATCAGTAAAATCGTCCCTCTGCTTCCCTTAATAATAAAAGTATTTCGTTAGGTGGCAGTGGTTTACTATACAAGTAGCCTTGGAGCTGACTACACCCTTTGTCTTTTAGAAAGTTGAATTGTTCTTGTGTTTCTACCCCTTCTGCAATCACATTTATACCTAATTCAGAAGCAAGAGTGATGATGGCTGAAACAATAGCTGTATCTACCTGACTAGTAGGAAGATGGCTAATAAATGATTGATCAATTTTAATGGTATCCGCCTGAAACTGTTTTAAGTACATGAAGGAGGCATATCCAGTTCCGAAGTCATCAATAGAAACCTTTATTCCCATGTTCCGCAATTTGGAGACCGTATCCCTAACCAGCGATTCATTGCTAGATAACACACTTTCTGTTATTTCTATTTCAAGATATTTGGAAGATATCTTAAATTCCTTCAGCTTTTTGCTCACTAGTGTAGCGAAATCTTGTTTTAATAGCTGCTTAATTGATACATTTATGGCGATGGGAATCTTTATATTTAACTTTTCCCATTCCTTTATTTGATTACACGCTTTATTAAGTATCCACTCACCTAGCAGTAAAATAAAATCACTTTCTTCCGCTAGGGAAATAAAGGTGGCCGGATTGATCATTCCTTTCTCTGGATGAATCCATCTAATTAATGCTTCCACTCCAATAATAGTACCTGTTTCTGTATTAATTTTTGGTTGATAATAAAGAAGAAACTGATTTTCTTTCAGTGCTTTTCTGAGATTGCTTTTTAATTGAAAAGCACTAAGATCGGTTTTATTCATTTTTGGATCATACAGATTAAAGGCGTTACCACCCATTTTTTTCATACCATACATAGCAATGTCGGCATTTTTCATAAGCTCCTCAAATGTTTTACCATGTTCCCCACTAAGACTTATGCCGATGCTCCCATAGGTGGAAAATTCTTGACCGTCGATAATAATTGGTTCTTCAATTGCTTTGAGAATTTTGTCCGCCAATTCATGCAACATGGTTTTATTCGTACAATTACTAATTAAAATAACAAATTCATCTCCGCCCATACGTGCAACAACATTCGTTTCTCCAATGGCCTCTTGAATTCGTTTCCCTACTTCTTGTATTAACTGATCTCCAGAAGAATGACCAAAAGTATCATTATGAGGTTTTAAGTTGTCTAAATCTAAAAACATAACAGCAAGGTTGTTCGTTTCTTGTAAGCGTTTCGGAAAGAGCTCTTTTAAATATCGCAAATTCGGTAGATTTGTTAAACTATCATAATTAGCTAAATATTTGATCTCTTCTTCACGGTAATGACGCTCCAGTGCAATTCCTGTCAGATGACTAAAATCTTTAAGCATCTCAATATCAGAATCCTTTAGTGTCATTGATTCTTTATAATAAACAGAAAATGTTCCTAATAAAGAGCCTTTTGAAGAGAGAATGGGCAATGACCAGCAGGAATGCAGACCCTCTGCTAGGGCAATTTCTTTCCAATTGGACCAGGATGTATCTGTTTGTATAGCAGATACAATTTTTTTATCCTTCGCATATGCTGAATACCCATAAGATGCAAAATTTTCACCGACAGGAAACTTATCCACCTTTTCAGCAAATTCAGGGTCTAACTTTGGACCATAGCCAAAACGCAACCAATTATGCTCTTGTTCATAATACATAATCGAGCAAATCCCTCTTGAAAGTTCTTCTACACTTTCAGTAATATATTCGATTATTTGTTCCAACGGCTCTCCAACAGCAATTCTCGATAAAATAGTCTTTTGTTTCTTTTGTAGTTTCTCTATGTTTTTCTTATCTGTGATATCTTGTGCTATTCCGTGTATACCAATAACTTGATCATTCAACTTCAATGGAATTGTAGTTAATTTAATATCCCTAATTCTTCCATCCTTTCGAATGATTTGAGACTCAAACCCTTGAATCATTCCACATAGTACTTTGTCAAAACGCTGCAACACCTTTGGAAGTTTTTCAGGTACTATCAAATCACGAAAATTTAAGTTCGTTAATTCCTCCCTTGTATACCCGCTGATTTCTTCTGCAACTTTATTAACATCTAAAAAATTCCCTTCTTGGTCCAACGTATAGACTCCGTCGGGATCATGTAAAAATAGAGATTTATACGTTTGTTCACTTTTTTCCAATTCTGTTATGTCTCGCCCAAATACTATCAAGTTTTGGCGATTTCCACCAGCATCAAATATCGGTACCTTAATTACTTCATATATTCTTTCCGAATTATTGAAAATAATAGACTCTTTTACTTCTATCTGTTTTCCTGTCTCCCAAGCCTCAAGATCACTTTTCACAAAAACAGGTACGTATACAGCAAAATGAGGATATAGTTTTCCTAATTCATCTTCCGTTTTACCTTGGTATTCCTCTATATTAAAAAGTTCTAAAGTTTTACTATTCGCTTCCATCCAGCGTCCATCTTTATCTTTTAAAATAATAATATCTGGACTCGCATTTATAAATGGTTCTAATTTCATAGATTTCTCCCTATTTTTACGGACATATGCCATTTATTATATAATTTTATCGGAATTTGTACTATATAGATTCTTGGACAATTTTGTAATAATAAATGGATTTATAGCCAAATAATGGATTCGTTCTATTTTTCGAGGTTACATCTCTTAAAAAAATCATTCCCCTCTTTCAGGGACCAATGTCCGCTTCAACTTCTCCTTCGCACCCTTCCGCCACCATTTTACAGCAGAAGGGGAGACTCTTTCTTTCTGCGCTATTTCCTTCACCGTCAGCTGATGTACAAAGGTGTCAACTACCCACGTTGTTTCCCCTTCAGATAATTCCTTGCAAAGTCCTTTTACGTAATCCTCTTCTTCCCGATACAAGATAGGACTTTCCATCACCTCCCAAAATTCTTCACTTGGATAAGCATTCCTTTCTGCCTCTCTTGTCCGACGCTTTAATTCATCTAGAAATCTTCCCCACATATGCCGATATAAATAATTGCTATACTTACCCTTTTCTGGATTAAAGGTTTTCGTCGTTTCCCAAATGCTTATTAAGCCAATTTGAAAAAAATCTTGCTTATCTTTATAAATCGTCAGCTTTTTCATCATGTGGTTAATCATGGGCGTAAACTCTTCAACGAGTTGATCATATGTTTTTCCTTCCATTATCGTTTCCTTTTAGAAAAGCGCTTTTCTTTGTTATTCCTAGGTACTTTTACTTTATGGAAAAAAAGAAAGCTTTTCGATTAAAGAAAAAGAAGGCAACGATGCTAAAAATGGAATAAATTAGAAAAAATAGCATTTTACTTGAAGCGATAGTGGTTCCTACCTGATAAATAGCAATAATTTTCGAAGGGAGATATCACCTAAATCATACCTGCAACGAGATCAAAATATGCTATAATTCGAAGGGGAAAAGAAAGATAGAGGTGACATTCATGGCCATACATGTTGTATTATATCAGCCAGAAATTCCAGCTAATACTGCCAATATTGCACGTACTTGTGCAGGAACAGATACAGCCTTGCATTTAATTCGACCACTTGGCTTTTCAACCGATGAAAAGATGATTAAACAAGCAGGTCTTGATTTCTGGGAGACTGTAAACATCACATATTATGACTCATTAGATGACTTTTTTGTAAAAAATCAAGGTGAGTTTTACTATATTGAAACATTCGCTGAAGAAACCTATACATCTCATGATTTCAAAGATAAATCAAAGGATTATTATTTCATATTCGGAAAAGAAACAACGGGATTACCAAAAGATTTACTAGAAACACATAAAGACCATTTTTTAAGAATACCAATGACAGAACATATTCGTTCCCTAAACCTTTCTAATACAGCAGCTATATTGGTGTTTGAAGCATTGAGACAACAGGGATATCCGAATTTAAAATAAAAAATCTTCCTAGATGGAAGATTTTTTTGTTGGAATTTGTCTTTTTGATATGGACAATGTCTTTTTGTGGTGCCTGTCACCCTAAATTTCTTCATCTGTTGCAGTAGTTTGATCATAATCAGAAAGTTGCTCTGTAATAGATGCACTCAAAGTATCTGTGTTATCAGTAGAATCGTTCTCTGAAAGTGTATTAATTAGATTAAAAATTAGTTCTTTCATCTGGTCCACTGATAGTTCTGTGCTTGTTTCCGATGACGAATCATCCATTTGTGCAGTTATGTTATTTATTGGTAGTGGAGGTGGCGTCATTTCCGCTTTGGAAGGCTTTGCTTCTTCCGGCGTTTCCGTTACAGCTGTGAATAGCTCGGAAATCTCCTCTTCTGAGCTGTCACTTGCCTGAAAGTCACTAAGAAGATCGCCGACTGTGCTTAATGCTGTTTGCAGGCTTTCAGGAAGATAAGAACTCTCGCTAGAATCTGTTGACTCCAAACGTTTAAGCATCGTTTCTAAATAAGCTGTTTTCTGTTCCGTTGTTAAAGATGTTAGATCTGTTGTGCTACTACTGTAATTGCCACTACTAGTGAATTGGGTACTTGTTGCAAGCTGCATATAGTCTTTAAAAGTTGATTCACTATTACTGGATGTTTGCTGGGTACTCGGTATGCTTGTCAGGTTTGCCGTAGTCCAATTGCCATACAAATTGGAATAATTGCTGTTGATTGATACAGACATATAAAAAACTCCTTTCATAATGGGAGAGACTGATTGGCTAAAAGAGGCAATCAATCTCACTGTTAGCATAATGAAAGTTGCTTAAAAAAAACTTAATTTTTCTTTTGATATGGTGACAGGCACCACAAAAAGACACTTTTTAATTTATGTCCATACCAGAAGGACAAAACCATGCACCAAAGGCACTATCATTCTTCCGACAGAAAAACTAGAAGCTAATTATACATTTTATCTTTTCAAAGTGCCCTGACACCATTATGTGAATACCATATAGAAACAGCTTAGAAGAAAATGTGGGCGTGGTATTATGAAGAACCAAGTCGAGATTGCTTCGGTATGGGTGCAAGCAATTGGTGCCATCCTTGCTGCTTTAGGAAACAGTGCATGGAATTTACTAAGTGAAGAAGAAATTAAAGACTTGGACTTAATAGGAAATGTTTTACAAACTTTTGGAAATGCCGTACAGGCAGATCAACAAGAAACGATAACATATGAAAAAATCGGAGCTGAGATACAAGCAATTGGGAATACGGTCGTAGCCAGTTCGTATATTTTATTAGAAGATGAGTTAGAAAGTAAGTTAATCATTAAAGGGAATTGGTTACAGGCATTTGGTGCAATCGTCGAAGCTGTGGATGAAGTATTCGATAACTCAGGCAAGGAACAAACATTAAATATCTTAGGAAATACCACACAGGCAGTCGGTAACTCCTTCCAAGCAATCGGCGAGAAGCATATCCTCTTTAACAATAACGATAAGGGGAAATTTTTAGTAATAAGTGGAAGCTGGATACAAGCAGTGGGAACGATACTAAATGCAATCGGCCAAACCGATGAGGAGTTAACCGAAAATAACCATGTTAACCAAAATAAGAGTATGGAAGATGCCACTTCCTTTTATGAGCAAGAAAATCTTAAGCATCCGTGGAAAGCAAGGAGTAAATATTATTAGCGAAGTTCAAGGCTGCTGATAAACAAAAAAAGGGAAAGAAATCAAGAAAATGATTCCTTTCCCTTGTCCTTCTGAGAGAGACAGATGTGGTGTTTTGTCTTTTTATGGTGCCTGTCACCATTACTGTCACCATTACTAAACAAACACTCCCAACAGCAATACACATAATAGACCTGTTACCGAAATGACCGTGGTCAAGGTACTCCATGTTTGGAAGGTTTCTTTTATGCTTAAACCAAAATATTCTTTTACCATCCAAAATCCTGCGTCATTAACATGACAGAATATAACGCTGCCTGCTCCTGTTGCTAAAACAATAAGTGCTGGGTTCACGGAGCTTGTGGCCAATAAAGGAGTCACAAGGCCGGCTGTTGTAAGTGCAGCTACTGTTGCAGATCCTAAACAGAGACGCAATATTGCTGCAATCATCCAAGCTACTAAAATAGGAGACATATTCGTTTCATTGAATAATGTCGCTACATAATCGCCCACTCCTCCGTCTACTAGCACTTGCTTAAAGGCACCACCACCGCCGATAATTAATAGCATCATCGCAATTTGGGCAATAGACTCAGACAGTGTATTACCAATCTCTTTCATTGGAATCTTTCTTGAATATCCCATTGTATAGATTGCAATTAAAAGTGATAAAAGCATGGCAGTTCCCGGTGCACCAATAAATTCTATGATTTCTTTCCCAATAGATTCCCCAGGAAACAATAACGAGAAGATTGTTGCAAGCCCCATAAATATAACTGGGAATAATGATGTTAGCACACTTATGCCAAACCCAGGCGTATCTTGTAAATTAAACTCCTTTTGTGGTCCCAAAGCTGCAAGATTTCCATTTTTTTTATAAGCGTATGGAAAAAACTTCATGGCAAATTTATTAAATAGCGGTCCTGATATAATTGTTGTTGGTATAGCAATAAGGGTCCCTAATAACAACACCTGTCCAATATCTGCACCATATGCAGCAGTAATCGCAGTTGGCGCCGGATGTGGAGGCAAAAAGCCATGTGTAACATTTAAGGCAGCTGCCATTGGTATTCCTAAATAAAGAAAAGGCATTTTTAATTCTTTAGCTATTGCATAAATAATCGGAATTAATACAACAAGCCCTACTTCAAAAAATAAGGCAACCCCTATAATAAAGGAAGCAACAACAACAGCTAGCTGAATCCGTTTCGGACCGAACCTATTAATAAGGGTAATGGCAATTCTATTTCCGCCCCCTGCATCAGATACTAATCTCCCAAGCATTGCTCCTAATCCAAATACTAAGGCTAAATGCCCTAATTGGCTTCCAATCCCGGCTTCTATTGTCATTACTATTTCCGATAATTCCATGCCAAGGCTTATCGCAACCAAAAAAGAGACAATAACTAGCGATACAAACGTGTTTAGCTTCATCTTGATGATAAGAAATAATAAAATAAGAATACCAATTGCAACAATGATAATAGGCATTGCATTCCCTCCAAAAAATGATATAGTCGATCTTATTAAAAGTCATCGTGAAGCGCTTACAATAATCTATAACTAAACAATCAATACCACTTTTGCAAGGGAGACCCTATTTAGAAGAACAGGATGTATTCACACTTAAACGTTTGATTTACTTCCCTTGCAAACTATAAAAATTTTTCGTATGCAAATCAACCTTTCCTAGATTTAGCGGCCTAACCAGCCACCATCCACTGCCAATAAATGTCCATGAATATAGTTAGAAGCATCTGATGCTAAAAAAACTACGACTCCACTGAAATCTTCGGCTGTGCCCCATCGACCGGCAGGAATACGTTCAAGAATTTGTCTATTGCGTGTTTCATCTGACATTAATGCTTCATTCATATCTGTAGCAATATATCCAGGCACAATCGCATTTACATTGACATTTTCCTTTGCCCACTCATTCGCTAACGCCTTTGTAAGCTGGGCAACTCCTCCTTTAGCAGCAGCATAGGCAGGTACAGTCAATCCCCCTTGGAAAGACAAAAGAGATGCCATATTAATAATTTTTCCTTTCTTTTGGGGAACCATATACTTCCCTGCTTCCTGGCATAAAAGCCAAACTGTCTTCAAATTAATATTTATAACATCATCCCAGTCCTCTTCAGAAAAAGTCAAAGAAGGAGAACGACGTTGGATACCAGCATTATTAACAAGGATATCAATGCTGCCTAATTGCTCCACTACTGTTGGTATCGCCTCTTTTACTTGTGTTTGATTCTCTAAATTACAGGCAACAATAATCGCCTTTTGACCAATTGCTTCTATCTCTTTTTGAACTGTAATATCTGCTGTATTCCTCTGCAGCAACGCAATCGTTGCTCCAGCCTCTGCCAACGCGATTGCCATTTGTTTTCCAATTCCTCTTGTCGCACCTGTTACAGCAGCAACTTTTCCTTCTAAACGAAACATTTAATCATATCCTCCTTCATTCTTGAATTCATGTAGCAGATTATAAACACCCTTATAGAAACCGCTATCATTTTGTTGGCAAAAAGATCATTTAATTTTCTATCCCTCCTTTTCACTTTATATATAATTAATAATATTATATATAATTTTTAAAGACGTGTCGAGATTAAATATATATAATTTTAATTTTTATATATAATCCCAACACTTAATCTTATGTTATGGAGCAAAAAGACTTATAGAACCATTTTCATAATATGTTCCCAAAATACTTCCTTTGATTTTTGAATATCCTTTTCCTTTAAGACTTCTACTAGCTTTAAATGGTATGTATGCACTTCTTCTGGCATTATTTTGATTTCAGGATTTAGAACGGTAATATAGCGCTGAATATGACTATTGAGCATAGACCATATTCGATTGTATGTTTCTATTCCTGACCAAGAGATAATAGTCCGGTGAAATTCCATATCTAATTTAGATTGCAGCAAATAGTCAGGTTTTTCATTTTTCATCTGTTCAACAATATCATATAGCTCACCAAGTTTTTTATTTGTTAGATAAGGAGTAATTATTTCGATTGCATTTGTCTCAATCGATGCACGCAAGGAAAAAATATGGTACATTTCTGTCTTATTTATTTCTGTTACAAATGCCCCCTTATACTTTACTGTGCGGATAAGCCCTTCTTCTTCCAAGCCTCTAAGCGCTTCTCGAACAGGAACTTGGCTAATGCCAAGCCGTTTAGCGACCTCCGTCTCTACCACACGATCTCCTGGTTTTAGCTTATTAATAATAATTTCGTCTCGTAGAATTTTCTTCACTTTATCTTTTAACGATAAGGACATTTCTTCCCTCTCTTTTGATTTATCCATGATTATTCCTTTCCTTTTCTAATAATAGATTGCACGAAATCTTGTTTATCTCTATATTATATATAATCTCATCTAAATTGCCTTTCATCAACTAAACACAGCAAACATAAAAAAGCCGCAACCAAGTATTGGCTAAGGGCAATCTATCATGGGACAAGGTACCTGACCCCTTGTCCCAGAATTATTTTATTAAACTACAGGCTCAAAAAGGCAAAGTATTACTTTTAGTGGTAAAATTATCATAATATTTGTTCAACTAATAAGCAGTGAGATGAATATACCAGTACAAGAACAGGAGGCTATTATATGGATAATTCATTTAGAGAATTTCTTGATACTTATTTAAGAGTTTGGAATTCTTCCTCTTTGATTGAATTAAGAAATTTAATATCAAAAGATTACAAAGGTAGAGAAATCACAAAGGGTGAGATAGCTGATTTTGGAATGAAAGAAGCCGTGCGTGGGTGGGAACAAGGATTTAATTTTGTTAAAGAAAATAATGCAGAATGGAAACTAAATGTGCTCTCTACTATCCCATTAAATGCTGATGAAACAATGGTGATAATATCTGCAACTATGATTATTCAGGGTAAGAGTTTAGATACTGCAAATTTATTTTTCCAAACCTTTAAAAATAATCGTTCTTATGGATGGAAGTTGATAAGGAGTTATATTGAATCAGGAATCCCAAACGATAATATTAACAGAATGCTAATTAACGGATCTTTTAGTGAAAAAACTCAAAAATGAATCCCACTAAGATATTCGCTGAAACAAGTCTCTCAAATCAGTGTATAAGTATCTTCTATTTCATGTTCTTAGTTAGAAATACTCTTTATTTAGGCGATGATATTTAGCCTTTTTTCGATAAATATATACACTATGTGTATTTATTCATTTCCAACATGGTGGTTTCTGATACGTTTTCTATATACACTAGTCTTGTAAAAAATTGTTAAGTATTAGATGACTTCCTATATATAATGAACTTACAAAGAAAAAAGGAACCAAGAAAATGGCCCATTTCCCTAGTCCCTCTTGCTGAATCTTACCACTTTTTAGCTTTTGAAAGTTCCAGCTAATAGATGATTACAATACCAATCAAACCGACATATCAACTGATTTACCTAGTGTGGGATGAGGAGCTTCTAGCATTTTTAGTAATTGATCACTATTCTGCTCAGCTGTATTCATTGCCTTTTTTGTTAAAGCTATGCCGACATTTTGAGATAAGCGTGCTTGATTCATTCCTATTGATAATGCTGCAATATCCATTTTTTCTCACCACCTATTCTTGTTATCGGTTATCAGGCAGAACTATAAACAAATCTTCAAATCTTTTTACCAATATATTACTTAGAGCTCAGTACGTATCCATCAAAAATTATTATGAGAATGATTGAAAGCTTCTTAATTGAAGCTAGTTTACCCTACTCTTCTATACAATTAATTAAAAAAGAAAGCGGGAGAATCTTTCCCCCGCTTTCCTCCTCACAACCGCTGCAACCGTAATTCTTGAATAAACAAATCATAATCAATCTCTAGTATTTCGCAGTTGGTTTTTACTTCTTCAAAGAAATCGAATTCCTTATCTGCTGGGCGGTCGCGGTTTTCGTAGTAAAAGTTGATTAGGTGGTATAGTTTTATAAAAGAATCTAGCTTTTCTTTTTTATTCATTTATCCTCTCTCCTTCTGTTTTTGTAACAGATATTTTATCTACTAAACCAGAAACTGTCCTTATCTTGAATAGAAGCCAGCTATCACAAATCACCTATGCTCTTAAGCTGAAAAGGTGAACCGTCTCTCTCATTCCATCCTGGAACTACGATTCTTCCGATTGGTTTGCTTATGATTTGGCCGTTTTCCATTACTTTTGTTCCACGGACAATGGTGGCGACTGGCATTCCTGTAATTGGTGTTTGGTCATATGCGGTTACTTTGCTTTTGCTGTGGAGCTGTTCTCTTGTTATGGTGTGTTTTTTATTCATATCCACTATGGTGATATCTGCATCGGTTCCTACTTGTAAGGATCCTTTTTGCGGATAGATTCCATATTGTTTTGCTGGATTTTCAGAAAGGAGTTTACAGGCATCGACTAAAGAGATTTTCTCTTCACTCACTGCGTTTAAGACTAGTGGTGCCAGTGTTTCAACACCGCACATTCCAGCAGGGATATCCCACAAGCTACCATCCTTTTCTTCCTCCGTATGGGGAGCATGGTCGGAGCAAACTACTGTTACCGTGCCATCTCGAATCCCCCTCCAAAGCTCCTCCTGATCCTTTTTATATTTAATAGGCGGATATACCTTCATCTGCGGGCCAACTCTTTCATAATCCTCATTGGATAAAAAGAGATAGTGTGGACATGTTTCAGATGTAATATTTGTATAGCCATCTGCTTGGGCTTGCCTTATTAACTTCACACCTTCTCCTGTACTTACATGAAGAATATGCAGTCTAGTTCCGAGGTTTTTCGCTAAGGCAATACCAGATTGAATCGTCATTTCTTCCGCTAAGTTCGGTCGTCCTTGGAGAAGCGCTTCGTAATCTCTTTTCCCAGAAGCTTCTACTTCCTCTGTTAGCCGTTGGATTATTTGATTATTTTCCGCATGAATAGCTAGAATTTGCCCTGTTTTTTGCACTTCTCGGAAGATACTATAGACCTCTCCATCTGAAAGCGGTGGAATGACCCCTTCATCTCCATCCTTGTAGTTATACATCAACTGATAAGTCTCTTTATTAATGGCATATCCCCAGAAAAACTTAAAGCCAATAACCCCAGCATGATGAAGCGGAACAATATCTTCTCGATTGACATCCCCTAAGCAAATTCCCCATATCGCGAAATCCACATGTGCTTTTGCCGAAAGGTTTTCCTTTTGCTTTTCAAAATTCCCAACATTATTAATAGGAGGATTGGTGTTCGGCATTTCAAAAACAGTCGTGATACCGCCAGCCGCTGCTGCTTGGGTGCTATAATAAAAATCCTCTTTATACGTTGGACCTGGATCCCTTGAATGAATATGGGTATCCATAAAGCCAGGGCAAACATATAAGCCTTCTCCATCTGTTGCTTCCAAAGCTTCTCCCGCTAACTCCTCTTTGGAGATGGCCGCAATCTTTCCATCTTTTATATAGAGATGCCCTTTTTCAAACCCATTTCCGGTATATAAATAGCCGTTTTTAATAACATGATCCCACAACATACTCTCCACTCCTTTTTTTATACGAAAAATTTATATATCAACCAATACGGTGAGGATATCAGCCATACTTTGGGGTTTATCAGCCAAAATCACATTCTTTTCTGCCAATCTCCCATCCCAACGACTACCGAACCACCACCCCACCAATGATTTCTTGTATATCCTTTATTCCATGTACCTTCATATACGCTTCGATTTCGTCTCGTATTGTTATCATTGCTTCTGGATCAATGAAGGAAGCCGTCCCAATTTGTACAGCGCACGCTCCTGCGAGCATTAACTCGATAGCATCTTCTCCATTCATGACACCACCGCATCCTATAATGGGGAGAGAAGTTGCTTGGTATACTTGGTAAACCATTCGGACAACAAGTGGCAAAATGGCTGGGCCGGAATAGCCGCCCATCACATTGCTGATCTTCGGTTTTCTTGTATGAACATCAATAGACATAGCCAAAAAAGTATTGGAAACCGTTAAAATATCGGCGCCGGATGCTTCACATGCTTTCGCAATCTCCACAATACTCGTTACATTAGGAGACAGCTTCGGAATAAGCGGTTTATTTGTCGTCTTTCGAACCTGGCTTACTAATTCATGCGAGATGGATGGATCCATGCCAAAAGCCAGACCATTATTTTTCAAATTCGGACAGGAAATATTTAATTCAATGGCGTCCACCTCATCTATAGCACCAAGCTCTTCACAAACCTCCACAAATTCTTCGATACTATCTGCTGAAACACTAGGAATAAATGGGGTGGAAAAATTGGCATAAAAGGGGATTGTCTTTTCCTTAAAATACGTTAATCCCTCACTTTGAATCCCAATCGAATTAATCATGCCACCTGCCTTTGTTTCACAAATACGCGGAGTTGGGTTGCCTGTGCGGCGATTCTTCGTAATGCTTTTTGGAATAACAGCCCCGATCTCATTTATATCGATATAATTCGTCATTTGTTCCGCAAATGTTCCAGATGCTGGCATAATAGGATTTTTCAAATGTAGCTTGCCTAATGATACTTCCAATCCACTCATGCAAAAACCACCTTTTCTAATGGGAAGACTGGTCCTTCCATGCAAATTCGAACAGGCCTTATGCTCTCCTCTTCTTCTATCTGACAAACACATCCATAGCAAGAGCCAATCCCACACCCCATATTTTCTTCCAAGGCAATTTCCGCAAACAGCTGATGTTCACAAGCTAATTCCTTCATTAATATTGATAGCCTTCTTGACCCACATGTATAGATCCCATCTATCTTTTTTTCGCTTACTAGCGTTTCTGCTAAAAATTTTACATGATGAGGATCACTCGTTCCGTCCTCATCATTTACAAAAACCGCTTCCACACCAGCTGCCTTTAACTCTGCTTCCATTAAATAGTCCTCTTTTGTTCTAGCACTAACAATGGCAAAACACGAAATATTCATCCTTTTCATCTTAAAAGCAAGGGCAGAAAGGGTGGCAATTCCAACACCTCTAGCAACAACAAGAATATTTTCGCTTCCTTCCGCTACGCTAAACCCCTTGCCTAACGGACCTAATATATCTAGCCTCTCTTCTTTCTTTCGCTCTGCTAATGCCATTGTCCCGACACCTTTTACTAGATAAAGAAACTCCAGCGTACTTTCCGCTTCATTTATGCGAAATATACTGAGTGGTCTGCGCAGCAAAGGTTTTGAACCATCACTGCATTTAATATGGAAAAATTGACCTGCTTGAACTGGGAATAGCTGTTTATTGGGGACTTTTACTTTTAGATGAAAATAGCGCTTGCTTATTTGCTTATTGAATAAAATTTCTGTCTTCACTGCCATCCTTTTTCTCCCCTTTCTTTTTATATCCCTCTTGCCTGCTGTAATACGGCTGCCTCTAGAACATCAATTCCGATTAATATATCGTCTAAATCGGTATGCTCATCTGGATGATGACTAATTCCATTTAAAGATGGAATAAAGATTAATCCCACTGGTCCTAAAGAAGTCATATTCATGGCGTCATGCCCAGCTCCACTTTGCATCCATTGATAAGGAAGATTTTTTTCCAGACAAATTTTTTCAACTTCGAGTGAAAGTTCTTTTGATAACTGTACTGGCTCTTCTTTACTTATCTCCTGTGAAAATATCTCCAATCCTCGTCTTTCCTGTATGTCCTCCATTTTTTTATAAAGGACGTCAAGTACCTTATTTCTTGAGGCAATCGAAGTGGAGCGAATATCTACTTTCATTTCTACTGTACCTGGTACGACATTCATCGCTCCCATTGGAATCGAAAGTACTCCTATTGTGGCGACGGTTCCGTTATGCTGTTCCTTTTTCGCTGCTTCTTCTAACGCGAGTGCTAATTCACTTGCCCCAAGTAATGCATCCTTACGCATATTCATAGGTGTTGTACCAGAGTGGGAAGCAGCACCTTTTACTTCAATAATCAAACGAACAGGTGCGGCAATTCCTGTTACAATCCCAATTTTCTTATTGGTATTCATCAGAATCGGACCTTGCTCAATATGTAATTCAAAGAAAGCCTGAAATCGTTCTGTCTCTCTGCTGGCCAAATCTAATTGATCAAATCGCAAGGCACAAAGTGAAAGAGCTTTTTCAAAGGTAATTCCATCCTTATCCTTGAGGTGTTGATATTTCTCTTTTTGTAGCGTTCCTACCATTGCCTTGCTTCCAACCGTAGATACACCGAACCTAGACGATTCTTCACAAGCGAATGAAATAATTTCAATCGGATGTTCCGTTTCCAGATTTTGTTCATTTAGGCGCTTTATCACTTCTAATCCTGCTGTAACTCCTACCACGCCATCGTACTTACCGCCTTGATAAACGGTATCGAGATGGGACCCTATCACCACTGGCGGCAGATTCTTCTTTCCTTCTCGTCTGGCAATAATATTGCCGCAATAGTCCATCCTAATTTCTAGTCCCTCATTTTTGCACAAACGCATAAAAGCATGACTGCATGCCTGCTCCTCATTCGTAAAGGCAACTCTTGTAATTCCTTCACTTCCTGAATTATATTGATTCATATTATTCAAAAGCTCTTCGTATCTTCTTTTTCGATCCATCTTTCTATCTCCTTGATTATGGGCCATGGAGCTCCGCCCTTCTCTTTATAAGCGAATAGAACTTAATAGATGCATAGATTTCATATGTTCACTTGCCTCTTTGGCCACTTCATTTATTTGCTTCACTAATGTTTCTTGCTGCCTCATTATATAATCACTTTCTCCAACAATGCTGATGCTGACATTTGTTTTTTTGTCGTCATAAAATATTGGCGCGGAAATAGCAGATACCCCTATTTCCAATTCTTCGATGCAAAAAGCAAGCTGAGAATGATAAATTTCTTTTAATTCCTTTTTTATATCAAGAGGATTCGTTTTGGTGTAAGGCGTGGTAGCTTCAAATGGTGTCTCTTGCACAATTTTCTCAACCATCGCTTCCTCTTGGTATGCTACAATTACCTTTGCTGCCGCTGCACTATGTATCGGCATCCTTTGTCCCACATGGACAAAATACTTGTTGCGCAAATCGGATGGCTGATGGGTATAAACACAGTAGACATCACCGCCATGATAGCGACAAATGAATGTATAGAGGTTCGTTTCATTAGATAATTTTTCCCCATATCGTCCCAATAGTTTAATCGGATCCTGCAATCTTAAAAACTGACTTCCCCACAGCATCGTTTTCGGTCCTAAATAATATTGTTTAGTGGTTTTATCCTGAATAACAAGCTGTTGTTCACACATACTTGTGAGCATTCGATGAATGGTACCCTTACTTAAATTAGTCTCTCGCGCAAGTTCGCTGACTCCCATCCCCATATTAGCATTAGAAGAGATGCAGTCCATTACAAGTGTAAATCGATTTAACCATTCCAAGCCTTTTCTCTCCTTTGAAAACGAATTTCTCTAAGCGGAACATTGTTCCATTTTTTTAGAATAAGAGAAGGTGTCATTTAAACACCCCTCTCTTTTAAAATATAGATATAGTGAAACTGCGTCTAACCTTAATTGTTAAACAATCTCTTTATCCTTCGATTCAGGAATTAAAAAGATAAACGCTAATACAGATAAAATATAAACACCTGATAGTAAGCTAAGTGCATAGCTTAAAGAATGATTAAGAGAGATATAGCCAATAATAAATGGCGCAAATCCAGCAATCGCTCGTCCTACATTAAAAATTATATTTTCCGCAGTGGAACGAACTTCTGTATTATAATGTTCCGCTAGAAGTGCTCCATAGCCACCCATCATCCCATTTACAAAGAATCCTAATACTCCGCCAAGAAGCAATAAAGCTACCGTAGATGTCACTTGGAAATAAACCCAAACAATAATTGCTGCTGCAATCAAGAAGGTAATATAAGATGGTCTGCGTCCAATTTTATCTGCCAAATAACCAAAGATTAAAATCCCTAAAATCATGCCGATAATCGTCGTTACTGTCCATAACGTTGTTTTATTAAAATCATAGCCTAGTTCTGAAGCAAGCATTGTGGGCATCCAAGTCATAATGCCATAAAAGCCGAAATTTTGAACGCTTGTAGCAATGATTAAGCCAATTGTTATCTTCGTTGTGTCCTTAGAAGCAAATAATTGTCCAATTGCTATCTTATTTTTATTTTCTTCTTTTAGCTTTGTCCAAATCTCAGGTTCCTTTAAATTTTTGCGGGACCAAAATGCAAAAATAGCTGGTACAACCCCTGCAAGGAATACACCGTGCCATCCAAATTTCGGTGCAACAAATAATACTGTTAAAGTAGCAAGAACAATTCCTATTTGAAAGCCGACCGCTACAACAGATGTAGCACGAGATCGATACTTTTTCGGCCAAGTCTCACTGACAAGCGTCATCCCAATTCCAAATTCTCCCCCAAGCCCTAAACCAGCTAAAAAGCGGAAGATAGCAAATGTTTCTAAATTAGGAGCTAAAGCACACAAACCTGTAAAAACAGAAAAAATTAAAATAGTCCAAGTAAATACACGTACTCGCCCAAATTTATCGGCCATTACTCCAAACACAATTCCGCCAATTACAGCCCCAAGCAAAGTAATTGTAGAAAGACTTCCCGCCTGTGCTTGATTAATGCCAAAAAAAGCTATAATAAGCGGCAACGTATATGCCAAAATCATCATATCCAATCCATCCATGGCATACCCAATCGTTGAAGACCATAGTGTTTTCCACTGTTAACCCGTTATCTTCTTCTCCGGTACCTCTGAAGTTTCATGTACTTTCATATTCACTGAAAAAATCCTCCCCTTACCAAAAATAATGAAAAAAAGTTCTATCTTTCTATCAAAGAACCACTAACTACTTCCCTTCTCCTCTCCCCAAAATTATCTTTTATGTCTTTCTACCGCCAGTCGTTTCACTGAACGGAACGATGTTTCAAAATTAAATAACATACATGAATGATACTACTAACTTTTTTGGAAATCTATATTGTTGTCAGAATATATGACAATATTTTTTTTATTCTGATATTTATTTTCGAAGTACATCATACGAAATAACCTCATCTGGTATGGAGATGAGAGAAGGTATTGTCTTACTTAGCTATAAGTAATTCCATAGATAATTATGTTTGATTTAATAGTTGGTTTAGTTCTCTTGCCCAATTTGCTTAAAAATGTCTATTAACTATTAATCTTAGGCTAATCCCTAAGTTGTTTTCATCAGTATTCCAGCTTCTATAGAAGTCCAAAAGCAAAAAAAGAGCTCCCAAAAGTTTGGAAACTCCCATGATACCAGCTATCGCCATCCAATCATAAGTTTTGTCCTTCTGATATGGACAAAATCTAACAACTGTCTTTTTATGGTGCCTGTCACCTATTAGCGACACTCTTTACACCGCTTAGGATAAGATAACCCCTTCATCTTATAAAACTGCTGCTCTCCTAATGTAAAAGTAAACCGGTCTCCACATTCCCAGCATTTTAAAAGAATATCTTGCGGCTCCACACCTTTTAGTGCTTTTTTGATATATTCCTTTCTTTCCTTTGCAATCGAGCTATCAATCGGCTCATCACTGGTTAATGCATTTATCGTTGTGCGAATCTCTTCTTTTACTTTTTTATAATCCACTTTCTCCCATAATTCTAAATAAGGGATAAATGATTGATCCCCAGATTCTCTCACTTTCTCTAGTAGCAAGAGAATCATGCTTCTGTTTCGATCCTTTAAATAGCTCATATCTGGATCTTGCTTCCCTTGCTTGATCCATTCCTTCCACTCATTTAACAGCTCATCCGTATATTGATCAGATTCAAGGTCCCATCCTCGCTCTGTAAAAATAATCATCGGGAGTTTTCCAGAATACTGAATATCTAGAAAATCATAATCAATCATCCAATCAATTTTCTTCATAATCTCTTCTAGTTTCTCTTTTTTAAAATAACCATAAGCCGGACACTTATCCAGCTCCAGTTGTAATACCTTCTTTTCCCGTGAGCCCTTTAAAATTTTCGCAAGAAGCGTTCTTCCTCCACTGTCAATGATCATATCCGCTGCTCTCAATATGGCTTTTATTTCTTCTTCAGATAATCGATTCGTCTTAGCATTTATCATACTGGTAAATCCTCCTCATCTACCCAACGATGATAGAAATCTCATTTTCTTTCCTATTTAATATTTATAACTACCCCTAACTACTTCCCACAACATTTCTTATACTTTTTCCCACTACCACATGGACATGGATCGTTCCTGCCAATTTTTTCACGAGTTTGAAAGCTAATAACTTCTCCTTTTTGACTCGATAAAGGCGGTGATGCCTGCTTATCACGTCCTGATAACTCTACTGGTGTATATCCTTTTAAATACCATTGTCTTGTATTATTCATAAAAACAACAATGATGTCCATTAGCCTTTTTACTTCTTCTAAGCTTTCGAGTGGTAATTCCAACTGTAAATATTGAAGAATCTGACTAGGGTGTTCGTTTAATTTCACATGTATGATACAGTCATCAATTATTGCCTTCGCTTCGTCCTTTGGAATCTGATACACCTCTGTAAATAGTTCCATAAGTTGAGAATACCCCTTTGGACGCTCCAAATAGTTCGTTTCACCAGCTTCAAGGAGCTGTTTCTTCGTAAAAGGATAATAGGCAATATTTTTTCTCAACGCTTGTTCTGCCAAAATCTCTTCAGGTTCTAGGACTTCCCAGTAAGAATAACCGTACTTGTCATAATGAACTTCTTGGTAATATTCCATTGCATCGAAAATAATACGATTAAACGCAGGAACGTTTGGATGGATCGGTATATATTTTTCCACCAACTCTATTAATTGGTTTGCAGGTATAGTTCCATAATAATAGACTAATCCGCGCGTTATCTTAATCCATTCTGTATTTCGCTTCACATCGGTAAGAATTGCACTATCTTGAACAATTTCTTCTAAAGAAGGCAATATTTCTACAGGAATCGTTACGAATGGGTTTCGATTATGATAGACAATAAACATGAAACCCGTCTTCGGGAAATACTCCATCTCCTCTATTTCTACATCCTCTTCACTTATTATTCCATTATTAGCAATAATCCTCTTTAGTAAAAAAATTCGTCGCTCATCATACTCACTAATTATCGTTCTAAGATAATTAGGAATTTCCTCCGCTAAATAGGAAATTAATTCTGCCTTTTTTAAAGAGCTTAAATTTTTGATTCCTAGTTTTTTACCAATCTCTCGAAGGTCTGCCACTTTATATACAGTTAGCCCTTCTTTTAATGTAGCCAATCCCTTAACTTTCTCTTTTTGATTCTTTCTTTTATCTATTTTCATTCCATACCCCTTTCATCCACATCGGTCCATATATGACTTCTTATAAATTTTCTACTATTTATATAATTTTCATTGTACCACTCCACTGTATCATTTATAACCTCTAACACATATACAACTGTCCTAAAAGCGGTTCTATCAAAACTCAGACTGGATATTGATCCGATTCTTTCCCTCTTGCATGTAAAAATTGGAGATATTGCTCGATTTGAGGCTCAGGAAAGTAAGCAAGAATCCGTTCTGAATTTACCAGACTTCCTTCCTTGGCCTCTATATAGTTAAAATAACTACTCCACGGATATTCTTCTAAGCAATCTACCATACCGGCTCGAATTGGATTCAGATGAATATACCGATTTACCTCTAATTCATATTGAGCAGACGTAATCAACTCAGATCCATAACGACTTTCAAACACATGTCCTGTAAAATCGTATTTCTTATTAACATAGATTGCGTAATTAAAATGGAGAATTCTTATAATATCACTTGGGGAATGTTGAAGGGTTTTTATTTGAAGATGAATGTGATTTGTCATCAAACAATAGGTTTGCAGAATAAAAGGCCTTTTTTCCATTGCTTCTGCCAACAATCGCAAATATTCATCTCGATCTTCCTTGTCCCAAAATAAAGAAGTTCGACGAATACCTCGACTCGTAATATGATAACTAGCACCAGGATACCAAATGCGCCTTTTTCTTGCCAACTAACTACCTCCTTTTTTATGAAATTTCATTACTACGATGAAGGATAAAATGGATAGATTTTGCCAAAGCAAAAGGGGAGGGTTATCAATGCTTCACTAAATAAATAGAAAGAATACGAAGAAAGAAAGAACATTAAATTACAACATTCTACTTAAGAAATCAAAATCCCTGCATTTCCCCACAAAAAAAATAGGAAAAGAAACCAAAAAATGATTCCTTCCCCATTGTCCTTCACAGAAAGACAAAATATTCTTTTTGTCTTTTTATGGTGCCTGTCACTCTAACCTAACCCCCACCCCAAAATGATCAGACACAACCGGGGTCTTTCTTCCATCAAAAACCGTTTCATATGAGTCTACAGATAAATTAGCAGAAACGAAGATATAATCAATGCGAAGAAAATCACTATTGTTCTCCCAACCATCAATTTTCTTCTCAACTGTATGGCTGCCGTTTTTAACGGTGGCGTCCAGATAAGCATCCTTTAAAAGCGGATGCTTGGAAACAAGGCTATAGCCTTCCTTCTCGATATGGGCAGGGTTATTAAAATCGCCCATCAACAAAATACAGCTACCTTTCTGCGCTTCCGTTTCCCATTCTTCAACAAGCTTGTTCCATTCATACAAAAACGGATAGCTTTCTGTCTCATCCTGCCACCAAGATAGATGCAGTCCGTACACCAAATAGTTTTTATCATTTGCTTGAAAACTAACTTCTAGTGCTTTTCTTGTATGATAGTCAGTATAATCATCTTTGCGTGACAGCAATATCCCTCTTGTATTTGTTACTTTAAATCGAGTAAGAATGGCGATTCCTTCATCATATTGGTCATAACCAATATGACTAGGAACCCAGCTCCAATAATATTCGAGCCCGTTTTTCTTCAGCTCCTGCTGGAGAAGAAAAGCAAAATTATCTTTTTTAATCACCGTATCTGGATTCGGGGCATTGAAAAAAGAATCTACCTCCGCTTCCTCTGCATCCATCGACTGATTTACCTCCTGCAAGCAAATTACATCATATGGATCAGCCAGCAATTGCTCCTTGATCGCCTCGAGTTTTTCCAAAGGCTTTTCCTCTATCCAGCTATGGGTATTTAACGTTAATAATTTCATTCCCCTTGCTCCAAATAGTCATTAATGTCTGATTTCAGAATGTCCGCCTTTGGACCATAGATTGCCTGAACACCGCCATCCTTTTTAATTAAGCCCATTGCGCCAGCCGCTCTCCAGGACGATTCGTCGCCAACTTTATCTATCTCTTTTACAGATACACGCAATCTTGTCATACATGCATCCACATCTGTAATATTAGCTTTTCCACCTAATAATGCTACAATCTCTAAAACTTGGCTGTTAGTAGGTCCAGCATTCCCAGTCTCTGTATTGTTAGAATCTGCATCACTTTCATAGTTACCATTACGACCTGGTGTTGAAAAATTAAATTTCTTAATCATGAAATTCGCAATGAAATAGCTCACTATAAAAAAGACAATACACACAATCACAAAGTTTAGAACATCGCCGCCCAAGCCTGCTTTAAAAGCAATTGGTAAGCGTGTGATTAGCTCTAGATTCCCAAAGGAATGCAAGCGTAAATCCACAATATCTGCAGAGGCAAAAGCCAATCCTTGTAAAATAGCATAAACAACATAAAGTAATGGTGCCGCAAACATAAACATAAATTCTAAAGGCTCTGTAACTCCTGTTAAGAATACAGCTATCGCTGCTGAAAAAATCATCGACTTATATTTTTTCTTTTTATCCATATCAACATTTCGGTATATCGCAACAGCCACACCCATTAAAATAGCAGTAGCACCAATCATTTGCCCTACTTTGAAACGTGCTGGAGTAACTGTGGAAAGCAGTTGATTGTATGCCCCTGTATCACCTGCATTCTGTAGGTTCACTAAATCACTTGCCCATGCTAGCCAAAGTGGATCTTGTCCGAATACTTCCTTTCCAGCCATCACACCAGACATAATCGTATAGGTTCCACCCAATGATGTATAGTTGATTGGAATCGTTAACATATGATGTAGACCGAATGGAATGAGAAGGCGTTCTGCCGTACCATAGATAAAAGGCGCTAGGATTGGAGCGCTTTCACTTGAGGTAGCAATCCATAATCCAAATTGATTAATTCCTGTTTGGATAGTTGGCCAAATCACTGCAAGCATTAAAGATACGATAACAGACCACAGAATAACTACAAACGGTACAAATCGTTTTCCATTAAAGAAAGCAAGTGCATCAGGCAGCTTTCTGAAATTATAATATTTATTATAGACAATTGCTCCGATAAACCCGGATATAATCCCCACGAAAACACCCATATTAAGTGCAGGCGCTTCCAATACACTTGTAAAATATCCATCTATTAAAATCTTCGTTCCAAATAAAGTATGCGTAAAAGCTCCCTCTTGGGAAAGCATATCATTTGTTACACCAAAGATAGATCCTGTAATTCTATTAATTAATAAGAAGGCAATCCCAGCAGCAAATGCTCCACCTGCTTTTTCCTTAGCCCATGAACCACCAATTGCTAATGCGAATAAAATATGTAAATTACCAATAATTCCCCAACCAATGTTCTCTACAACGCTTCCAATTGTAATAAAAACAGAAGCATCAATCATTGCAATTAACTTTCCTAAACTAATCATAATACCAGCTGCCGGCATAACAGCTACCACTACCATTAGTGCCTTTCCGAATTTTTGCCAAAATTCAAATGAAAACATCTTTTTCATTTTATTACCTCCCATTTCCAATTAAAACGTTTGCACTAAACTTATCTTTGATTATAGTAATATATCTACCATTTTACAAGAAAAAAATTCAAAATTTTAGTATTTAATGCAAAAATAACGCAAACGTTTGCATTTTAAAGAAAGAAGCAACGGAAATCGCTTCCTTCTCTCTTTAATTTATTTCCCACAACATTTCTTATACTTTTTTCCGCTTCCACATGGACAAGGATCATTTCTTCCTACCTTATTTTCTTTACGAATAGGCTCTTTATCACTTCTATTTTGGTTTAAATTTGCTTGATGTGCTAGCTCTCTTTGCAGCGCAGCCTTTTTCCAATCCCCTAATTCTGGATGGTCGAAACCCAAAATGGAATAATAACTGTAGGCAGTATGTTCCATATCAATAAAAGAGGAAAAGTATTCCTTCTTCATATATTTGCTTATTTCCGGAAGTCCATCTTCTGAAAATTGATGACAAAGAGCTTCTATTACTGTGTCTTGATTTTCCAAATCGTTGAATGTGGAATAAGCTTCTCTTAACACCTTAACTGCCAAATCTGTTTTAATATTTTCAACTATAGATGCGGCATAAATAACGGATTCAGACTTCTTCACATAAGGTTCTACAGCAGTCACCACTTTGTCAGATTGAAAGCTAATAAGGGCTGTGGAAACTTCTTCTAATAATGAGTCTTCTTCTCGTTCTAGCAAGCTTGCTAAAAGTGGAATATACTTTTCTATTTTTAGCAAACCAACCATATAGACATTTAGGATACCATTGAAAGAAAACCACTGGTTCTCTATTTCTTCAGCGAAAACCATATCTATTTCTTCTTCTGTAATCCAGCCTTTTTTCACTATACAATTCGCGATATATTTAGCTTGCTTAAATAGAAGATACGGGAATGTACTTGCTGTCTCCATAGCATTTATAACTTCTCCATATTTCTCATAAACTTCCTCTTCTTCTCCGCCTACTAATAGTTCAAATAAGGACCAATTATCTTCGGGAATAAACCCTTTTAAGGCCTCTTTATATTTCATCGCTAGTGCTGGTTCCACATTGTTTAATAATTTCAAAGCCAGATGAACCTTTGTTCGGTCCATTGTCGGTACCTTTTCCATCAAAATTTGTAATGCTTCTTCCGTTATTGGCTGATTTTCTATATGAATTAAAATAGAAGATAGCTTATCTTTATTTGAAAAAGCCTCCTGCAATAAATGAACCGTCCAATCAGCAGGAAGGGCAGGATAATCATTAATTGCGTATAAAATCGTTTCCTGGATTAATAAATCTGGACTGAGTAAGTGTGGTTGTATTTTTTCTAAAAAAGCCATTTATCTTGTTCCTTTCTAACACATAGTATAGAGATTGCTGCTTTTCCTTAATAAAAAGATCAATCAGATGTAACTTCAGAGGATGTACACACCTTCCCTAAAGTAAATCTATCACCCTACGTTCTCCCAAAAACCGACTTAAAAGTCCTATCCGCAAAAACCTTATTAGGATTCCCCATGTCATATACCATCGTCCAATACAGAGCAATTTGAGCGGTACTCCATAATGGCTGATCACGGAGGACTTCTGCAACCTTGATATGGTCATGGTGGATGAATTCTATCTTGGATAATTCGTTAATGCCATGAATGCCGGATGACTTTAATTCGATAATTTGGCTGGAGGTAAGTTCTGTTTTTACCGTGCCTATGATGTTCCATTGGTAGTATTCTAAATCTACACCAAATCCGAGGAGATGGATTTGATCTGGACTAGCTACAATCCCTAATTCTTGCTTTAATCCCCTAATAGCTACTTTGTAGAGATCGATGGTTTTACGGGAATTTTGCTCTCCGTTGGAATTTTCTACTGCATCTTGATATGGATCAATTGCTTCTACTACACTAACATCCAATTCATTTGGACGAATGCCTGTATCTGCTCTTCTTCTTGTAAGAACAATTTTTTCGTCTGCGGTTACGACTGTTAAGACGATTCCAATCCCTTGGGACAAGACATCGGAAGGCACATGTAAATCCTGTATGGCTTGATCGATATATTTTTCTCTAATCGTTTCTCCACTGCTTAATTGGTAATTGTCTAGGCTTGCCACCGTTGCTTGAAAGTTATAATAATCAGATCTTTTGAAATGTAAAACTGGATATGGTTTTTCAATAATATCCGTGTTTGTTTGAAAAGCATTGGTTAAGGCTACCTGATATGTATTGTACATATGCTTTAGGCCTTGCTCTTTTTTCATTTGTTCTCTTGCTTCAATCTTGTCTCGCAGCTCTTTCAATTCTTGAGGCAATTCGAAATACTCATCATCATACCTTGTCTGGATATAATTTCGATCATAAGCAAATTCTCCAGAACCACCGCTAACGACAAAATTTGTTTTTCGGCCTGCTATCCAAAGTACCCCATCGTCTTGTTGAATGGTTTGATACCTTTTGGACTTCCCCTTTATTTTCCTTTGTAGCCATTTACTAATTCTAGTTTTAAAATGAGTGTAAGTATCCCCCAACAGCTGATCTAACAGCCACTCGACAACCTTAAACAATACTTTCCCCACTGCAACGATTAAATCACTCATGTCCTCATTCCTATCTAACTATTTTACTAATAATATTCCTTACTTTAGTTAGATTAACAAAAATTACTTTAAAATGAAATACGAGTTAGTGAAAAGGAACACTAAACGAAGTATATTTATATAAAAAATCAGAAAATTACATAAATACCCATTATACTTGGTTTTCAATTCCTATTTTTTATAGATAATAGGAGAAAAGGAGGGTTAATATTGTTAGTGAGAAAATAGAGCTAGTACTTTCACCTTTTTTCTATAATTTCATATAGGATTAATTGCTCACCATTACACATACTTTATCTCTGCTAATGAAATTCCTCCATCCCCACCTAAGATAACGGGACACGCCTCCCTACTCCATGAAAAAATCCACTTAAAAAGGAGTATCCAAAATGAAAGAAATTCTTACTACGTACAATGTGAATGAAGAAACAAATGCACTAACACCTGCTTTTCAGCTAGACTATCAGACTATCGTACTGGAGGGAAAGCGAGAATTATTTGTGAAACAAACGCCATTGGAATTAATTAAGCTAGCGGCAAAGCGAGGGGGCGCTGAGTATAATGGCAGGAGGACTTCAATGACTTATTTGACAGGCATTCATAAGAAAATTCCGATTCCCATTAATCCACAAAAAAACATCTATGCATTTCCAACTACCTCCCCAAACCAAGCTCATTGCAGTTGGATATTCTTCCATCATGTCGACGAAATTAAACCAACTAAAGGCAACTATCGTTCTATTATCCAATTTAAAAATGGCAGAGAAATAAAGATGAATGAATCCTTACATATATTAGAAAAGCAAATGTATCGAACTTGGTTATGCAAGAAGGCACTTAATGAGTAGATTGTCTTGTAAGGAATACAATTATTTATTCAGAAAACATTTTATTTGAAAATTTTCTTGTTGAATATGTAAAAATATAGAAAAACACACATTATCCTTTATGGTCATTACTTTTTTCTCTTTAGATAATGAGGAAAAAAGAGGGATAACCGTGTCTAATGAGCTTTATAAAAGCAAAACTTACATGACCGTATTAGGTAGACATATTCGAAATAGAAGAAAAATACGTGATGTAAGCATACAGAAACTTGCAGAAGATACAGGCTTTAGTATCAACCATGTCAACAATGTCGAGCTTGGCCATTCCCATCCAGCCACAGGACTATTTCATGCCATTTGTGATGTATTGCAGATTGATGCAACATCGTTTCTTATGGAAGTGAGGGACGAGGTGGACATGTTGTTTCAGGAAGAGGAAGAACAATAAGCAGTAACCTTATGTAGGTAAATGAAATATCATACGAATAGCTAATAGAGGCTTTTTCTTCTAGGGGCGTTACCATTGCCCCTAGAAGTTTGCAATAAGCTAACTTTCTTCCCTTTGCTTCTTCTATTGATGGCTACTCTGAGGATAGTATTTTACTAGTTTGACTATTCTTGCAGTGGGTTACAGCCGCGAAATATTCCTGTAAAACAAGATTATTCAGCTCATCCCTATAATCAAAAATTCAGAGCGTCTCATCTAGTTTTTGAATCATTGAGCGGGAAATTAAATAGACATTGCCTAAAATGTCGACTTTATCGTCCTTTACACGTACTGCGCAATCTTTGTTCGATGCGTAAATATTCATTTCTTCCGATAAGTGAGATAGTTCGTCTTGAACCAATGGAAGATTATTTTCAAGATCAAAATGAGACAGGACGGAAAAATCGTCCAGACCGATTCCTTCGTAAACAGAACTGGTTTCAATGTTATAGCCAAAGCTTTTCGAGCATAACCACTTAGCAGACATGTTAATTGCACCAGCGCTCGCTCCCATTACAACAGCTCTGCTTTTTTTAATAGCAACAGACAATTCATAATCCCTTAAAAACTCATTTTGTTTAATCGTATCTCCGCCCAATAAGAAAATAACGGAGGCATTTTGAATGATGCTATTGGCCTCTTCCTTCTGTACTCGATAATTTATTAAATGATATTCATCAAACATAATGCCAGCCTGGTCAAACCACGAACGCTCCGTAGCACCATCCATTTCATAAAAAAATGGATCTGAGCTAATCATCACAAGTGATTTTCTATCGGTTATATCCTCCTGTAATACCCTGCTCAACTTCGCTGGGAAAAAATTATTAAACCAGCCTAAATAATAATGAATTTTCATAAGTTCCCCCGTAGTAAAGTGTGAATGATATCCATATTCTGTGTTATTGTAACCAACATAAACTCCGTGAGCTTTTTCTTATTTTCTAATATTCAAAAGCAAAACAGCCAACCAGCCTAGCAATAGTTCAGTCGCTATTTTTTGTGCGTTAAATTTTATTGGGATAGACATTCAAAATCAAACTAATGATTTTAATAAATGACACTATAAGAAAACCGTCTTCCATCTTCTATAATTAAAAAAATCCCAATTTTATAATCAGGATTTTTTTAAACTTAGACAGGAAAAGTCTAAAATTCTCGTGAAACATGATATGCGAGGAGTTGCTGAAACCATCCCTTTATTAGTAGTTTCCTAATCCTGAAACAGGGGTTTGGATAATTACAGGATTTTTTCCTGGATCTAGCCATTTTAAGATGCTTATTACGTTTGCTTGAGATGTACCGGTGCAACCGAGAGTGTAACTACTGCTAACATGGAAGAAAATCGCACTCCCTTTATTTGGAGTTCGTGCTGTATTGTAATTAATCACAAATCCGTAATTGTAAGCTGCAATATTCATGTTTTCGGCACTGTTCCACTGGTCTTGGGTTTTGCTTTTTGATTGCCAAGTGTTGTATAGCTCTGAGTTAGGATCATCTATCCAGACATCATCACTCGTAATTTTCCGATAAGGTAATTTAGTACCAGGGTTATCATAACGCCCGAATGCTGTCCCAATTGTATATTTTCCGATTGGAGCCTTCTTCCCGCCTTCACTCATAGCGGAAGGAGTAGCGAATCCTTTTTTACCAATATAGCCTGCAATGTTAAGTAACTGGGTCCATTTTCCCTTTGAATCCTTTTCAAATGTACGAATGGTTGCGGAACTTGTACTCGATCCATTTGTTGTAACGAGAATTAGTTGTTGGTTTGCATCAATCGTTTTCAGTTGATCCGCTACGTTACCACTAGATGCAGGCGTGCTTTGAGTAGGTGTAGTGGGCTTTTTAGAATCAGAAGTTGAAGTTTCTTTAGGAGAAGTACTTTCTGTAACGACTGGTTTTTTGGTAGATAGATATTTACTAGAAACCCATCCTGTTTTATTATTCACCCTTACTTTACTCCATCCATTAGAACTTGTTTCGATTACTGTAGTTTGAATTCTTTAATAGATAATCTTTCCTCTATCCTTGATTACATTTTAACAACTATGATTTTTCCTATTATATCTTATAAAGACAAGGATGCAGTAAAACCATCCCTTCAATTCTCTTCATAATAAATAATAAGAACTAATACAAATTTCATAAATATCCAACAATACAATCCATTAACTGGATATACCATCCATTATAATACTGTTTATGGAATAAACCTATGATAATTCAATCGTTTTTCTTCCAAGTAATTATATGGGACAAGGAATCCGGCATCTTGTCCCATATAAAAAAGAAGGTGGGACAAAACTAAATAACTAATCTTTAAAGACGAACAATCTTTAATTTATCTCTTAAATAAGGCTACTTTCTCATGATGGTTATCTATGTTTTTAAATCTAGATAAGTGTAAAAACTAAGTCGTTCCATTGCGCTACGGACGCTCGCTTTCCGCGGGGAGGAAGCTAAGCCTCCTCGCTGCGCTGCGGGGTCTCAGCCTTTCCTCTATTTCCCGCAGGAGTCGAGCGTCCTCCGCTCCATTTCACTTCGTTTTTAAACCTTTTTCTAAAAAACAAACACGAACTATAATGTAATTTAATTACATTATAGTTCGTGTTTGTTGTTGATTGAAATACTTATGTCCCAGCCTCATTTGACAGTCCCGCAAAGGATTGTTATCTGCCCTGAAATCTTTTATAGACACTATCCGGATTATGACAGTGACCAAATCCATGAAGATAGATAACTCCATTATCTTCACGATATCGATATATGGTACGCATATCGGCTGGGTGCTTGTTTACTCTTTTACTTTGATAATGGAAAGAACGATAACCCATATAATTATCTCGGAGCAGTCCTCCGATATGGGGGTTTCTTTTAATTTGAATAATCGATCGAATAACATTGTCAGCGGCGGAATCGAAATCGAAATCGTTCGGAAAAGCATTTGCTAAATTTATAACGTCGGTAATAACATCTGTCGGTACATGTTGAATGCCCGATATGGTAGTAATTTGAGCAATCGTTTCAGCTATTTTGGAATTACTTATCATCATCTAGTGGAGACCTAAACTTTTCTGGATTAGATAAGAAAAGGGCAACCGCATCTTCTGCAGCTTCTTTTCCACCCCTAACATACTCTGCTTCTTTGCGTTTTAAACGATATCCATATAGCTGTTCCACTTCTGCTGTTTCGATTTCTACTTCTAATTCTTCTTTTTTACGTTCTAATAAGGACATATACTCGATCATCGCTTGATACACTTCCGGCTTGAGTAAAATTGCTTTTGTTTCGTTACGATCCACAACCTCCATTGCAGCTAATCGGTCCAAATCTTCACGCCATTGTGTGGATCGACCTAGCTGTGTGACTCCTACTCTGCTCCCCATTTGGAAACCATGACGGATTTTTTGTACTTCTTCGATTGCTTTGGCAGACAATTTACTCATCTCCTTTTCTTTCATAATTGTTTTCACCTCCCATTATATACTATAAATATGAAATTGTGTATTATAATGTGTATTTAAATGTGTATTATTATATGTATTAAATTACATGTGTTTATTATGTTCTATTCTGTTATTTTTTAGTCAATACATGCTGTGAAAGGCTTAAATAACAACAAAAAAGCAGCCCAACGGCCGCGCATATTTCGTTTTTTTGTGACTCTTTTAAATCCGCTTCCTTCACTCAACAATTCTGCTTATTTTTGATGTTTTTCTATAATCTTTATAAGATAGATTAGATCTTCTTCAAACCTTTTTTTCTTTTTTGGATTAGCTAAGATTATTTGGGGGTTAACTGCTCCAATAAAATGACGGAGCTTTTTATTCTTCAAAAACAGCTCTGTATGCTCTGAAAATAAATCTTTAAACCATTGTTCGTTTCTAAGTAATTTTAGATTCTGATTCTTTTGTTCCTCGGTCGGATAATAACTAATAT
The DNA here is from genome assembly GCF_950097965.1 of Bacillus sp. T2.9-1. Lineage (NCBI taxonomy): Bacteria > Bacillati > Bacillota > Bacilli > Caryophanales > Bacillaceae > Bacillus > Bacillus sp. T2.9-1. Next base: position 68,272 of record NZ_CATNHG010000119.1, on the reverse strand, counting down.
CTTTTCCTGCCCACAGAATGATTAAAGTTTCTACTATTTCACTAAGCATCCGATCATCTCCTTAAAAAGATATATTGTTACTAATATAAAGTTTTCCGAAAGAAACCAAGAGCAAAGGGACATATCTTCAATCCACTATCAGTCTTATGTTTTATTTAGCAGGAATTGGAGCAAAAGTAATAGTATTTATACTACATTAATATATTTAGATTCTACAAGCATAAGTTTTTAACTGTTATAAGCCTTATTTTTATAAAATAAAAGAAAGAATGGGTATAAAAATGAAAAGAAATCCATGGTACACAAAAGAAAAATTTATATACTTTATATCAATAGTAGCACCTATCATTGCGTATATAATCATTCTACTAAACAAGAAGAAATGGCAACATGTTAAGTATATAGAATATTTATCATTTGCAACTATCACAACAAGTATATGGATTATCGGCTTAATACCTGGGTATTTTAGACTAGCATTCCTTTTAACTATACTAATATTTTTCTTACTTCGAAAAATATTTAGAAGACGATAATAATCACGTGGCCATTCATTATTTCACTACCAAGATAACGCAAAACTTCCTCTATGCTTTTCTCCCTCTACCAGCAACTTATAGGTACCAAGTTGATTGAATGTTAAAGTATCAACATCGTCCTTTTCACGAGTGGTAAAATCAATGGGGCCACCAAAATCACTACTATCTAACTTTCTCTCAAGCTTCGACAAATTCCGAGGTTTCACTGTGACCAAGCATTACCAAGAATTAAATTTTGAACAAGCAACCAGCCCCCTTCTCCCTAAAAAAGAATTGAATTGGTTATACTATTTGATGGTGTTATAATAATAAATAGTACTTTGAAAAATTTCGGGTCGAACCGTTTGATTTAGGAGTGTAGAAAGCAATGCTAATAGAAGTGCAAGCCAAGTTGCCTGGAGAGAATAATAGGGATTATTCATACAGATTAATAAAAGAAGCGATTATGTCGTTGCGATTGAAACCGGGTCAATCTTTAAGTGAGACAGAAATCGCTGAGGCACTTCATATTTCTCGTACTCCAATACGTGAGGTAATAATGAAGCTACGAGAAGAACACTTAGTAGAAGTAATCCCACAAGTAGGAACGTATATTTCTAAATTTAAACCAATTTTAATAGAAGAAGCAATATTTGCAAGAATTATCTTGGAAAAAGAAATTTTAAAACAATCCTGTATTTCCTTCCCGAAAAATGTATTAGTAGAAATGAAAAATAATATCGCACATCAAGAATTATTGCTGGATCAAAAAGGAATGGAGCTGGAATTCCACAAATTAGATAAGCAGTTTCATTTTCTGATTTTTCAAGGAAACAATAAGGAAAATGTCTGGAATTCCATTATTCGATTAAGTACACATTACAATCGCATGAGACTGCTAGCCGAGATGAATCTAAGCTTCAGTGATGCAATCCTCCAACATAAAACAATCGTAAAAATGATTGAAAGCAAAAATATAGATCAAGTGGAAGCTATTATAAGAGAACATATTATTGAACCAACAAAGCTTTGGGAAGATTTATATAAGCCTACTAGTCCATATGTAGATTTTTTTGACCTTACCAATAAAATGCCAATATTCTAGGGAAAAAACTAGAGTATTGGCATTTTTTGTCATTAAATAATTATTACAATTTGGTGAAAATTATTTAATAAAATAAGTCTCCTGTAAATTTTATGGTTGTAAACGCTTCACAATAATGCTAGTATACTAGTATAAAAGAGAAACGATAAAATGGAAAGGGAGGCAACCGAGATGGAAATGACATTTCGTTGGTATGGAGAAGAAGATCCAGTAAATATTGAGTATATTGCTCAAATTCCTGGGATGAAAGGAATTGTAACCGCTATATATGATGTACCCGTTGGAGAAGTTTGGCCAATGGAGAAAATCCTAGCCTTAAAAGAAAAAGTCGAAAGTGTAGGTTTGAAGATTTCTGTCATTGAAAGTGTACCTGTGCATGAAGATATTAAATTAGGGTTACCAACAAGAGATCGTTATATCGAAAATTACAAGCAAACTATTCGACAATTAGGTGAAGTCGGGATCCCAGTCATTTGTTATAATTTCATGCCTGTATTTGATTGGACTAGATCCGATTTAGCATATGAGCTTCCGGATGGCTCAACGTCATTAATTTATGATGAATCTACTGTTCAAAAGATGAATCCGATGCTTGGAGAGTTATCACTCCCTGGTTGGGATACTTCTTATGGTGAAGGAGGTTTAAAAGGCTTATTACAACAATATGAAGGCGTGGATGAAGAAAAACTTTGGGAGCATTTAAAGTACTTCATTGGAGAAATTCTACCAGTAGCCATTGAAAGTGACGTAAAAATGGCCATTCACCCAGATGATCCACCATGGTCCATTTTTGGGTTGCCACGAATTATTACGAATAAACAGAACCTAGAAAGATTCTTAGATTTATATGACTCACCAAACCACGGTCTTACACTTTGCTCTGGCTCATTAGGATGTGATCCGAATAATGACTTTGTTGATATGGTGAAATACTTCGGGGGAATAAAAAATCGTATTCACTTTGCCCACTTGCGAAACGTTAAGATTACGGGAGAAAAATCATTTTGGGAAACTGCTCATTTATCTACAGAAGGTTCATTAGATTTTTATGAAATTATAAAGGCTTATGTAGATTATGGATTTGAAGGACCATTTCGTCCGGACCATGGTCGCATGATTTGGGGTGAAGAAGGAAGACCTGGCTATGGTCTATATGATCGCGCTCTAGGTGCAGTATATATAAACGGATTAATAGAGGCAATAAAAAAATCAAGCTAAAGAAACTCCTTAATGGAGAAGAACAGATTAAATACAAGATGCAGAATCTTGTATTTAATCATTAATAATGAAAGCGTTTATACCTCGTGCTATATTAAAAGAAAACTAGAATTTTAAGAGTAAGCATATAATACATCACAAACAGCAATCAAATAAAGGAGAGAATACTATGCCATTAATTATTACTGCAATTGGTATTATACTTTTATTAATTTTGATTATGAAGGTTAAGCTTCATACCTTTATAACATTGATAGTTGTTTCGTTCTTACTAGGTTTAGGACTCGGAATGCCAATCAATGAAATCATGGGGTCTATCCAAAATGGATTAGGTAATACAATGGCTAGTACGGCATTGATTTTTGGTCTTGGAGCCATTTTAGGGAAATTAATAGCTGATGCTGGTGGAGCCCAACGTATTGCAATGACACTAATTCATAAGTTTGGTGAGAAGCGAGTTCAATGGGCAGTTGTCCTCTCTTCATTTATTCTTGGTGTTGCCTTGTTTTTTGAAGTAGGACTTGTCTTATTAATACCAATCGTATATCAAATTACCAAACAAACTAAGATCTCATTTCTTTGGTTAGGGTTGCCAATGACAACCGCATTATCTGTAACACATGCTTTCTTACCACCCCATCCTGGACCAACTGTTATTGCTGCTCAATATGGTGCCAATATTGGAATGGTTTTGCTGTATGGATTTATCATTGCTATTCCAACAATTATTATTGCTGGACCACTATTTACAAAATTTTCAAAAAGAGTCATTCCATCAGCTTTTGATAAAGTGATAGAAGGTAGTATTGCCAAACTAGGTGATGCAAAAGTCTATAAATTAGAAGATACACCGTCGTTTCGTGTGAGTGCATTCACTGCATTATTTCCAGTTCTATTAATGAGTATATCTACTGTTGTTACACTAATAAAAAATGTCGTAGGCTTAGATGATAACTTATTCTTTGCAATTGTTGCGACAATTGGGCATCCATCGATGGTTATGCTATTATCAGTGTTGCTAGCCATCTATACAATGGGGATTGCACGACAAATTCCAATGGATCAACTCATGGCATCAGCGGAAAGTTCTGTCAAAGCTATTGGGATGCTATTATTAATCTTAGGGGTTAGTGGATCACTTAAAGAGGTATTAATGGATGGTGGCGTCGGAGATTATGTTGCTGAAATTTTCGAAGGAAGTACGATTTCCCCATTATTACTCGCATGGTTAATTGCAGCAATTATTAGACTTGCACAAGGATCGGCAACCGTATCCGCGTTAACAACAGCTGGGTTAGTTATTCCAATGGTAGCTGGAAGTGATGTAAATTTAGCCCTATTAGTATTGGCAACAGGCTCTGGTAGTGTTATAGCTTCACACGTTAATGATACCGGTTTCTGGATTGTAAAGGAATCTTTCGGATTGACAATGAAGGAAACATTTGCAACATGGACAGTACTCGAAACACTTATTTCCGTCTGTGGATTAGTGTTTGTCTTATTGCTTAGTTTATTTGTATAAAAGCCAAAGACATAACCCTGCTCCCAAGATTCAAAGCCCATGGAATTTTCGCATAGTACAATTTCATTGGCTTTGAGTTTTTTTACTGCTAATAACTAAATCAAATTGAATAAATAGTCCCCCTTCCCTATCTCCTATACAGACTAATAAAGTACAACATTTTGGATTTGCGGTGCTGATGTTTTCACTCCCAAAATAGCGCCAAACTCCCTCTATGCCTTACTTCTCCCTCTACCTACAACTTATAGGTACCAAATTGGTTGATTGTAAAAGTATCACCATCTTTTTATAGTGGCCCTTAATCAGCTCAAGTTCAAAATGCATCACACTATCCCCCTCCCATGAAACATAATTTTTTATGGCATCTCTGTTTCCATAAATTTGTTATAATTATAAACGGTCAGTCATTTCAGAATTCTACAGTAATTCCGCGTTTTCATGATAAATATTCATATACTAGCAATAGGAATGGAGGTTTAATGAGAATGAGCATTTTCATCGTAATGGTTGTAGGTGTACTAGGCATTGCTGGCTTTCTTGCTTGTGACCTAAATTTTGACACATAGTTGAAAGCAATTGTTATAAGCTATATAATAAACGTATATAATGAAAAAGAGAAGTGCGCGAACACTTCTCCCTGCAACCTCTACCGTCAGGTTATGGTTGTCAATTAAATATTATTTTGGTCGAGAACCACCCTTTTGCTTGCGACGGCGTAGGGTGGTTTTCTTGTTTTCTAATATGTTCTTCCGAAAGAAATAGGCGCTTATCTCACGCACAATCCCCTTCAGAACTTCACGAACAAATTCAAGAAATGTTTCCATGATTATCACCTCCTTTCCTAAATGGAAAGAAGCACAACAACCAACCACCCTCACAATATTCAGTTGCTATTTCAGTTTATCACATTCACACAATCTAACTCTCTATCAATCTTCGACAAATTTCGGGCCGTCACTGTGACCAAGAGTATTCGAAGGAAGTGTTTATAATGACCAAACCTAAATGAACAGTTTGTTTGGACAATGTATATTGCCGTCCTAAAAAGAATATTTTTAGTTAAGTCACTATTTTAAGATAGGTCCCAAAAGAATGGGAATGATTTCAAAAAAGGAAGTGGTGGTGAATGAATAGTGAGATTCGGGTTCGTGATCCAGCATGGTTAACCAATCATATATTTGGTACCTTGCAATTTTATTATCCAAGATGTATTGATTATCGTAATGGTGGATACTTTCAGTGCTACTTAGATGACGGGACAATCTGCAATAATCAGACGAAACACTTAGTAGGGACATCTCGCTTTATTTACGTGTTTAGTGTTGGAGCCATGTTACGTGGTGATTCATGGTGTCTACAGGCGGCTGAGCATGGTTTATCCTACCTTCAAAATTATCATCTGGATATTAATAACGGAGGTTATTTTTGGAAGTTAAACAATAATCAGGTGTCTGTTTCTAAGAAATATGCATATGGACACGCATTTGCTTTACTTGCAGCTTCCAAAGCCTATCAGGCAGGGATACCTTGCGCTTCTCACCTAATAGACTATATTTATAACATACTCGACCAATATTTTTGGGAGCCAGATCACGGGTTATATCTAAATGAAATGAATTCAGATTGGTCCATTATAAATCCATACAGAGGGCAAAATCCGAATATGCACCTGTGCGAGGCAATGATCTCAGCCTATGAAGCAACCGGTAACCATAAGTATCTAGAGAGAGCCTATATATTAGCATATAATGTTACCTTAAATTTAGCTCAACAATCAGAAGGATTAATATGGGAACACTATGACCCTAATTGGGTAATTGATTGGAACTATATTGAAACCAATAAAGAGATGCAGCAATTTCGGCCCCAAGGCTTTATTCCTGGTCATTCGATTGAATGGAGCAAACTACTCTTACTCTTGGAAAGATATAAATCTGAATCATGGATGATAGAGAGAGCAGTAGAATTATATAATAGCGCACTAAAGCCCGGCTTAGACACTGAATATGGGGGGATATACTATTCGATTGACCGTGAAAGAAAAGTACTAGAGTCAGATAAATACTATTGGGTGATGGCAGAAGCGATTGGTGCATCAGCACTTCTTGGAACACGATTAAAAGCTTTCACATATTGGAGAAATTATGATGCTCTATTTAATTATGCTTGGAACTATTTCATAGATAAAAAACGGGGTGGTTGGTATGAAAAAGTAAATCGATTTAATCAAAAGGTAGGGAATAAGAAAAGCCCCGTAACGAAGACGGATTATCATCCAATTGCAAATTGCTATGAAACCATCCGAGCACTAACGAATCTGTGAGTAAAAGGTTTTAACGAACTTTATCTTATTTAAATGAAATAGGAAAGGGGAATGTCCTATCTATCCTGTTTATAAATTCTTAGAAAAAAAACAAAAGTGTCAAGATATAAATATTGCTTTTCCTCCTCAACACCAAGAACAACATCCAGGTCTTGAACACACTATGGAGCCAAAACCTATTTCGGAAAATCCTTATTACCAAGCAAGCGGAAAACTGAAAGACCGAGTAGCTATTATCACAGGTGGGGATAGTGGAATAGGAAGAGCCATCGCCTATGCTTATGCTAAAGAGGGAGCCGACGTTGTTATTTCCTACCTTTATGAACATCAAGATGCACAAGAAACAAAAAGTAGAATTGAACAAATCGGCAGAAAGTGCCTACTAGTTCCCGGTGATTTACAACAGGAAAAAATGTCATATACCGTCGTCCAACAGGCAGTCCATCATTTTGGAAAAATTGATATTCTGGTTAATAATCACGGAGTACAGTTTATTCAACAGAGCATATTAGATATCACAGCAGAACAATTAGACGTAACCTTCCGAACAAATATCTACTCATTTTTCTATATGACCAAAGCCTGTTTACCACATTTAAAGAAGGGCAGTTCCATTATTAATACAACTTCTCTCGCAGCCTATCAAGGAAATCAAGAATTAATTGACTACTCCGCTACTAAAGGGGCCATCCTGACTTTCACACGCTCCCTTTCGCAATCTCTTCTAGACAAGGGTATTCGTGTGAATGGTGTTGCACCTGGACCTATTTGGACACCTCTCATCCCCTCTTCCTACTCAGCAGAAAAAGTAGCAACCTATGGAACCGACACATCCAAACCACCAATGAAACGTGCAGGGCAACCTTTTGAAGTGGCAATCAGCTATGTATTTCTTGCTTCTGATGACGCAAGCTACATGACTGGTCAGATTCTACATCCAAATGGTGGCACAATAGTTTAACGGTGTATTTTGAGGCGTCGCTGTGGTTGTTTGGTCACAGTGACTCCCCGAAATTTGTCGAAGATGGATAGAAAGTTAGAATGTATAAATGTGATAGAATTTAGAAATAAAAAAATGAGGGTGTAAATGATGGAAATAGAATGGAAAAAAGAAACGCTTATTATTGAAACTTTAAGAGAATCAGAGGTATGGGCTGATTCTCTAGCTAACGAAATACATAGTAGAACAAGAACAATAAATGGATATATAACACCAGATTATAAAATAGCATATGCTCTTTCATTTTTTCTAGCTTCTAATCCTGATTTTGTTGTTCATTCAGAAAAAAGTTTCCGTATTCGTCCAGGAGTAAAGGTTGAGGATTCATTTATTTATAAAGTTTGGGTAACTATTAATAGTTACTAAATCACAAATGAGGTAAAACTATACAATGATTATCCCCCTTTCCTAAACCGAAAACAACACCTCCAATATCCAGCTACTATTTCAGTTTATCATTCACACCATCTAATTCTCTATAAATCTCCGACAAATTTCGGGACCTCACTGTGACCAAGAATTTTGGGACAAGGAACCTGACCCCATGTCCCATGAAACAAGATTTTTCGGGGCGTCACTGTGACCAAGAATTTATTTTTCTGATAAAATTGAATGGAGAGAAAAGGGGGAGGTCCTATGTGTTATACATTACGAGAAGAAATACAAGAAAAATTAAAAAATAAGAATTATCATTGTGAAAAAGAACTGACGCTCTCTATAATTAGCGGGAAGTGGAAATTAGTTATTTTATGGCATTTAGGTGTTGAAGGCTCACACCGCTTTAGTGATCTTCAAAGACTATTTGAAAATATTTCTCATAAAACTCTTTCAAAGCAATTGAAGGAACTTATAGAAGATGGATTAATTAGTCGAAAAGTATATCCAGAGAGCCCACCAAGAGTCGAATATTCGATGACTAAACTAGGATATACAATATTGCCTATTGTTAAAATGATGTATGAGTGGGGCAAAAATCGCATCTCGCAATTAAGACAAGAAGGGTTACTGTAGTGTGGTTATTTCTTCCTTAAAAAGATAAGTGGCCAGTTGTAAAAATCTGGCCACCTCACATTAGTTGTTCAATAATTTTTTTGATTCACGTATAAAAGCGGGAAGATCATCTGGAGTACGACTTGTAACAATATTATGATCAACAACAACTTCTTCATCTTTAAAAATTGCCCCTGCATTAATCAAGTCTTTACGAATTGATGTAAAGCCAGTAACGTTTACGCCCTTTAATAAATCTGTATCGATTAGGAACTGTGGTCCGTGACAGATAGCGAACACTGGTTTTTTTGCTTCAATAAAAGAGCGTGCAAAAGCAGCATTTCTTTCATCAATTCTAAGTAAGTCTGGTGAAAATCCACCAGGCACTAAAAGTGCATCGTAGGTGTCAGCCTTAACCTCATCGATTCCTTTATCAATTTTAAAATTAACCCCGTTCTTACCAGTAATATCTTTGCCTGCGCGTTCCTCGATTAAATCAACCACATGACCAGCACTTACAAAAGAATCTACTGGATCAGTCAATTCAATTTCCTCAACAAGGTTTGTCACAAGTACAGCGATTTTCTTACTCATTTAGATCAACCCTTTTTTAAAATTTTGTTACTATTTCATGATAAACCATCGTACTTCAATTTTGAAGAATGCACATTTTTGTGCGGTAGTTACTAAAAAGTTACTTTTAGTGTTTGGTCACAGTGACTCCCCGAAATTTGTCGAAGATGGATAGAAAGTTAGATTGTGAGAGAATCAGAGGTATGGGCTAATTCTCTAGCTAACGAAATACATGGTAGAACAATAAATGGATATATAACACCAGATTATAAAATAGCATATGCTCTTTCATTTTTTCTAGCTTCTAATCCTGATTTTGTTGTTCATTCAGAAAAAAGTTTCAGTATTCGTCCAGGAGTAAAAGTTGAGGATTCATTTATTTATAAAGTTTGGGTAACTATTAAATTATAAATGAGGTAAAACTATATGATTAATACATACTAAAAATGTCTACATGTCAGTACAAAAAATTTAAATTTTTTCACTCATTTAATTTTGACACTTTTACTTTTTCGACGTCGTTTACTTCACTTCATTTGAAAATACATTTTCAAAACATTAGCATTTCTTTTAATAGTCAATGCTTTTTCTTTTATAAACGAATATTTAGATATTCAATTCCTAGAAAAAAACAATGAAAAAAATCCTACAGTTTGTTGCGTAATCTGTTGGACTTTACTATACATAGGAAACGAATTGCCGCTATGTGATACATTTATTGGCGAAGACTAGTAAAAAATATGGCAAGCGTGGTAAAATCACCTCGCCGTAATCCTTCCACGAAGAAATCTTTCTATGATTATCCCCCCTTTCCTAAGCAGAAAGCAACACCTCCAATATCCAGCTGCTATTTCAATTTATCATTCATACCATCTAATTCTCTATAAATCTCCGACAAATTTCGGGACGTCACTGTGACCAAGAACTAGGTGTATCTCTAGAGTTTGGGACAAGGAACCTGACCCCATGTCCCTATCCCTATATGTGCGGTTTATCCTTATAAGCTTTATAATATGAGAAAGGACGGTGATAAGCATGCTAAAAGAAGAATTACAAAAGAAGTTAGTTGATAAAATCATTCTAGAAACAAACCCAGCCTTCGTCATTCTATTTGGTTCATTCGCTAAAGGCACGACATATGATGCAAGTGATATCGATCTTGCTTATTTCAGTGACAAGAAGCTATCATCTTATGAACGTTTTATGCTCGCTTCTGAGCTTGCTGCAATTGCCGGTCGGGAAGTCGATTTAGTCGACATTAAACAAAGCGATACAGTATTTACAATGCAGATTTTTGAGCAAGGCAATCCGATTTATATACATGACGAGAACGAATTTATACGCCAAAAAATGCGTGCTTATAGCATGTATGCTACGTTAAGTGAGCAGCGTGCTACAATTATTAGTGCGATCAAAGAAAGAGGGAGTGTATTCGGCAATGAATGATGTTATTTTAAATAAAGCGACAACAATTGAACGTTGTGTTAAACGTATTCATGAAGTGTACGAGGACAATCCTGCAAACTTAACGGACTTTACAAAACAGGATAGTATCATTTTAAATATTCAACGTGCTTGTGAGGCGAGCATCGATTTAGCGATGCATATTGTCAGTAAACGCAAGCTTGGAGTACCAAAAGCGAGTCGTGAAGCATTTAAATTGCTACTAAATGCTGGATTAATTGAAAAAAGCTTAGCAAATACATTGATGAATATGGTCGGATTCCGAAATATTGCTGTACATGACTACCAGACGTTAGAGCTAGATATATTAGAGGCGATTCTAGAAAAACACATTAATGATTTTATAGTTTTTACGAAAGTGATTTTACAATTGGAGGAGAATCATTAATTCATGGTCACAGTGACTACACCAGAGGATGAGGAGAAATTCGCACTTTCCCCTCTACCATCCCAACCTTACAAAACGTCTAAATGGAAAACAGCGAAAGTACGGTCCAACTATCACCTCTCTGTCGATTGATATTCCGTTCCAAATGAATATCAATCGACAAATCAAAGTGAAACATACCTGTGAAACAAGATTTTTCGGGGCGTTCCTGTGACCTCAAGAAACAGGATCTTTATTCAAGGTGCGATAGTTGAGTAATTAAGATAAAAGGTATACGCAAACATAAACATTTACGTATACCTTTTATCTTTCTTTTGCATGTTTCTCAATCCATTTAGCAACTTCCTGAATATCCATCGGTGGTTTTGTTGCCACCAATTCTACAGTAAAGTCCTCTGCCTCTTTCTGAGGGGCAACGAACTGATAGCTGTTTACCCATAAAAATTGCTTCATTGCAGCAAACGCAGTTCTTTTGTTTGCATTATGGAAAGCATGGTTTTGGGCAATGCTGCTGTATAATGCGGCAGCTTTTAACCAGATGGTAGGATAAGCTTCTTCACCAAAAGCACTTTGTTTTGGCCGGTTGATGGCACTATCCAATAGTGCTGTGTCCTTAACCCCCATTTGCTCTCCAGGACTGTATCTTTTAATTAACATAGCATTGATGAGGATGAGTTCTTTTTGATGTAAATACCTGACCATTTATTTAACGATCCACCAAATTCTTGAGCGTCTGATCGTAGTTTTCGAATAACTCCTGCATACCATCAAGGAAATCCTGGTCAATACCATCTAACGCATCGTAATTCAGTTTCTTTTGTCGTTTAAAGGATACGGTACCATCCTTCTCAAGCTGTAGCTTGATTTCATCGCCCTGTTTCACCTTCAGATGATCAAGCACTTCTTGTGGTAATGTGATACCAAGGCTATTGCCGATACGTACAATTTTACGTTCCACATTAGTCACCGCCATTTTGTTCTCCTCCTTATTATATGCAAGCATCTTACCGTTTATACAATTATTACGTAATACTGTTATAACGTAATAATATACTAATTGAAAGTACATGTATAGTGAGTTGTTTACTCATTGTTTTAAGTAAACATAAACGTGTACCTTTATTTGTTTGGTGCACTTCATCTAATTAGCGTAAGAACCATTTCTACTTGACGGTTACAATTGTCTACTTTTTAAATCTTGGTTCGCCATTGGAAAAGGAAAAACGCCAACACCCCCCAATATCCAACTACTACTTCAATTTATCATTCACACAATCTTATTCTCTATCAATCTTCAACATATTTCGGGGCGTCCCTGTGCAGCGAGCCCCTATTAGTACACATGTATAAATTCGGGGAAAAGTAACCATACCTTTATTTAGAGCATTTTTTGGTTCGGCGCTTATCTTCTTTTTTTGATTCTTTAATTTGAATTAATAAGCTTTTAAAATAAACAGCAGTTTCTCTGATTTTTCTAGTACGATTTGAATATACAAGGTAGTATATAAAAAAATTGTAAATAATAAAATGAAATAATTTTCGGTCCCACTTGAATATATTGCCCAAACCAAGCAGCAAGCAACACCATTAAAAATCAACAACCAACCACCCTTACACCATTCAGTTGCTATTTCAGTTCATCACACTCACACAATCTAACTCTCTATCAATCTTCGACAAATTCCGAGGCGTCCCTGTGACCAAGAATCTATCCCCCTCCCATGAAACATAATTTTTTATGGCATCTCTGTTTCCATAAATTTGTTATAATTATAAACAGTCAGTCATTTCAGAATTCTACAGTAATTCCGCGTTTTCGTGATAAATATTCATATACTAGCAATAGGAATGGAGGTTTAATGAGAATGAGCATTTTCATCGTAACGGTTGTAGGTGTACTAGGCATTGCTGGCTTTCTTGCTTATAATGCATTTTTTTACTATAGTGAAAAGATGGAAAAGGATAAGTCAAAGGACTAATTAATATAAAAGTCCAAAATCACTTGTTTTAGTTCTGCTTATATTTTCAATGAATCACAAGCTAAATAGAATTCCGCCATCTTAAATTTAAACCTCTCCATTTTTTGCTTTCAAAAAGTCGATAGCTTGTTCTATCGACTTTTTAAACTTGAAGTTTTATAACTGCTTTCTGTATAACATCTTGTTCTTCTAAATGAGTTCATGAGCGTGTTAAAAAGGAAACATGATACAAAAGGTTTTAATATTCTTATAATTGACTTGCCATTCCGCAAAGGGCACCAAGATTATTCATATCTACTAAATAAGATACCAATAATTTTTTTCTCAAGGGGGATTTGATTATGCTAGAAAATTATAGCTATATAAACGAACCATTATATCCAGAAGTTGAATTAAATGAATGGGAAGTTGACCTTTTTAATACGAGTTATGTAAGAAGATTAAAGCAATTATCCCATTTTGGGGCAGGCTCGCTGATATCACCTGTAGTCCATTCTAGATATGAACATACGATAGGTGTTTGGAAATTGACAGCTTCCTTTTTTCCTAATGATAACTTAGCTAGAGCTGCTGCTATTTTACACGACATTGGCCATTTACCTTTCTCCCATTCAGTTGAAAGAACGTTAGGATTTAATCATCATGAACTGACTGAAAAATACGTAAAAGATTGGGAAATAGAAAGTATATTGAATAAAATTAATCTTACTTCTTTAGAAGTGATAGACTTTTTAAACTCACAAAATCAACTCACAGGAACGGATGAGATAATGGGGCTGGATCACTTAGACAGTTTTTTTAGGGATACTTATATGAACGGAGGAATAGATAGACTCCCCAAAGATGTATTGAGTTCTATTAATTGTTCCAAAAAGGGAGTAATAGCTGATTGTGAAACAGCTCTTTACATAATGGAATTGGCCTTAATGGATCATGAGTTATTTCTATCTCCCCATTTATTAGCTGCTGATCGAATACTTGCAGAAGCAATAAGTCTACATTTCGAGGGTACAGTTGATTCTGCTATTGCTTTTTTAACTGATTATGAGTTACTAAACATCTTGAACCATTCGAATAATCTTATTGTAAAAGAATTAATGAATCTATTAATACATTTTCCTGGAAAAATTAATATTCAATCATCCATTACAGGCGATGGGATTAGCTTCGGAGTGAGAAAAGTCTACAATAAAACGCCTATGGTGACTGATGGGAAAAAATTGAATGAAGATGTGAAAGGAAAAGAATTACTGGCGAAAATAGGCGAGCTTAAGAAAGAGTATGAATTGATTATTAAATGATACTGTAACTGTGGAATTCTTCTCCTTATCATATTGATAGCTACTCCAAGGATAGCCGTTTAACCATTCTCGCCTCGACTGGGTTAAGGTAGATAAAGCGGCTGACTTCTAACATTCCCTCTTTTCCATAAAGCCTTCTATGGAACAAGACAAGATTGTCGAGGCGTTACTGTTACCATGAATTTCATATAATGGACTTTCGTAAGTTCGAAACTACTGATTACTAAATCCCTTCAAATTATCTCCTAAATAAACCGTATACTATACTGTGCCCGAAACTTATCTTCCTGAGCAAGTCTATTTACACCAAATTTCTCCTTTAACTTTCCCGTCGAGTCCTGCCTATCAGCAATACCATACCACGGTTCAATACATACAAAAGGAGCTAAACTGCCATCAGTCTCCTCGTATTTAGACCAAATACCAACGAAGGGAAAATCTTTCAACATTACATCTACACCACAATTTGTAATATTAGATGTAAGGGTGATTCGGTCGATATTACTGTAAATAAGGGCATCATTTACGAATAACGATGGGCATAACTGAATAGCCTCAACATCGTCCGCAGGGCCTTTTTCCAATAGAAGTGACTCTTTTAGTTCGTATTCCATAACATGCTTATTCTTAGCTGGGAAGAACTTTAAGGAATAATTCTCGATTGTCTCTTCCTCCAATAATGGAATCTTAAAAGCAGGATGTGCTCCAATAGAGAAATACATCTCTCCTTCGTTATCATTAATTACCTCCCAGGTAACAGTTAGTACATTTTTTTGTAGTATGTAATGAATAAGCACCTTGAACTCATACGGGTATATGTTCTTAAAATTGCCAGCCGATTCAAATAAGAAAGATACTCTATCCTTAGTCTGAGAAGCCACGCTAAAACGAACATCACGTAAAAAACCATGCTGTGACATATGATAGGTCTGTCCTTCTACCATATACCGATCCCCTTTCAAACGACCAACAATTGGAAACAAAACCGGGGACACCCGTCCCCAGTATGCGCTATCTCCAGTCCACATATAGTTTAATCCATTTTCCTTATGTTGTACTTTACATACCTCTGCCCCATCATTTTTGATTGTTACTTTCAGCCAATCATTCTCTATTTCAACCATTGTCTTCTATTACCTCTCTTCTGTAAGATTACTTTACTCTTTATAAGCCATACTTATTATATATTTATTTTAACCTGAAACAAGATTTTTCAGTGCCTCACTGTGCAGCAAGAATTTATTATCGGTTCGCCATTGGAAAGGGAAAAACGCCAACCCCCTCCAATATCCAACTACTATTTAAGTTTATCATTCACACAATCTAATTCTCTATCAATCTTCGACATATTTCGGGGCGTCACTGTGACCAAGAATTTAAAAAGTTATCTAAATAATAACTTAGGTCCCATCTAATTAATAGGTGGGGCCTATTTGACGCTTACCTTTTGAAGTGATCGCTATGGCTCAATTTAATATTGACAAAAACACTTACCGAACTACTGGAAAGTGGCTCAATATTAAATTATCAAATACAGTTTTGGCTAACCTCTATTTCTGTATTCGGGGTTCGGGACTTGCACCCTATAGTTCATGTACATGCCGGGACGCACAAGTAAAATACCCTCATCTAAATTTTAGATGAAGGTATCAATAAACGTTAAAATACTATACTAGTACTCTATCAATCAATCTCTACTAAACAAATCTCTAGTATAAACTTTCTCTTTAACATCTGCTAAATCACTAGATAATCGATTAGCAACTATCACATCAGAAATTTCTTTAAATTGATTAAAGTCATTAATCACTCTAGAATTGAAGAAAGTTTCTTCCTGTAATACAGGCTCATAAACAACAACTTCAATACCTTTTGCTTTAATACGTTTCATAACGCCTTGTATAGCAGATTGTCTGAAGTTATCTGAGTCCATTTTCATTGTTAATCGATAAATACCAACAACTTTTGGATTCTGTTTAATAATCATTTCTGCTACATGATCTTTTCTCGTTCTATTGGCATCAACAATTGCAGTCATGATATTATTTGGAACATCCTCATAGTTAGCTAATAATTGCTTTGTATCTTTTGGCAAACAATACCCACCATACCCAAAGGATGGGTTATTATAATGAGTTCCGATTCTTGGATCTAAGCCAACCCCATCAATAATTTGCTTAGCATCTAATCCTCTTACTTCTGCATAGGAGTCAAGTTCGTTAAAGAACGCAACCCTCATTGCTAAATAAGTATTAGCAAATAGTTTAATTGCTTCTGCTTCTGTAGAGTTTGTAAAGAGGACATCAATATTTTCTTTGATTGCACCTTGAACTAATAAGTCTGCAAATACTTTTGCTCTTACTGATTGTTCTCCTAATACGATTCGAGATGGATGCAAGTTATCATAAAGTGCCTTACCTTCTCTTAAAAATTCAGGTGAAAAGATAATATTGTTTGTTTCAAACTTTTCTTTTATTTTATCTGTATATCCAACAGGAACTGTAGACTTAATGACCATTATAGCATCAGGATTAATAGAAAGTACATTTGCAATTACGGCTTCAACTGTTCTCGTATTAAAATAGTTTTTTTCAGGATCGTAGTTTGTTGGAGTAGATATTATTACATACTCAGCATCTTTAAATGCAGTATAATTATCGGTTGTTGCTATTAAATTTAATTCCTTTTTTGCTAAATATTCTTCAATTTCATTATCGATAATTGGTGACTTTTTATTATTAATTAAATCTACTTTTTCTTGAATGATATCGAGAGCGATAACTTCATTATTCTGCGCTAAAAGTATAGCGTTAGACAAACCAACATAACCAGTTCCAGCAACAGTAATTCTCATACCTTTTTTACCTTCTTTCGTTCATTCTTCGATAAAATTGTCGGTTCTATTTACCTACTTGTAATGTCAGTAAAATCTCATCCCAAGAAAAAATCGGCTCTTTTATATCTTCTTCAATAATATTCGTACCTCTTTGAACCTCAATAATTTCTAATTCGTCTATTGCTCTAACTGCATGTTTAATATAGGGGGAAATTTCAATAACATCACCTGCAGTAATTACACGTGATTCATTATTTATGATTAATTCTCCCGTACCTTTTACAACTGTCCACACTTCTGTCCGATACTGATGGTAATGGTAGCTAAGATTTTTCCCAGCATGGATACAAATCTTTTTGGTTAGAACTTCTTTACTTTCTTTGTATTTAACAAAATCAAGAACTTTATACCAGCCCCAAATTCGTTCTTCATACATTGGTCGTTGATCAAAATCTACGATCAATTCTTTTAGTTTCGGACTAGATTCTTTATCACTTACTAATATTCCGTCTGGTGAAGCTGCAACAATTAAATCACTTCCACCCAATACAGCTATAGGGATTTCTAGTTCGTTAATCAAGTGAACATTTTTACTGTCTTCACTAATTGTTCCTAAACCCATTACACTTGTAGACATCTCTTCAGTAAGAGTATTCCAAGTACCCAAGTCCTTCCAATACCC
The DNA here is from genome assembly GCF_950097965.1 of Bacillus sp. T2.9-1. Taxonomy (NCBI): domain Bacteria; kingdom Bacillati; phylum Bacillota; class Bacilli; order Caryophanales; family Bacillaceae; genus Bacillus; species Bacillus sp. T2.9-1. The sequence continues at coordinate 50,373 of NZ_CATNHG010000119.1, read as the reverse complement.
TTTATACGGTAACATAATAATTTCTGTTGCCTTTTCAACTACCTCATAATCAAAACTATTTTTATTAAAACAATCATATTTTTCTTTTAATTGCTGATAATTTGTAGGTAAATTAAGATCCTCTATCATTTTTATAAGAAAAGATAGTTTAAAAGCAAATACTCCACAATTCCATAATGCTCCATCTTTTATTAATTTCTTGGCTTCTTCTTCACTAGGCTTTTCTTTAAAATGACTGACCTTTAAATACGATTTTTCATGATTTTCATTAGGAACAATATATCCGTATTTAGAAGAAGGAAATGTTGGATTAACTCCCATTAATGCTAAATCAGCATCTGATTGAATTAGCACATCCTCTAATTCTGCAACCTTTTGAAAAAATGCATTTTCTACATATGGATCAACTGGTAATACACCAATAATTTCATCTAAACCTGTATCGCACTCTGAATATAGATAAGAAGCTGATAAAGCTATAGCTGGGAATGTATCGCGTCTTTCAGGTTCGATTACAATAGAAACTCTATCACCAAGTTGATTTTTTATCATATCTACCTGAGAAGCACTTGTTGCAATGACAGAAGAATCTCCTAATCCAACAGCTTCTAACTGGCTATAAACCCTTTGTACCATAGAAACTTGTTGCTTCTTGTTATCTTCTAAGACCTTTAGAAATTGCTTAGAACGAGCATCATTTGATAGTGGCCAAAGTCTCTTTCCTGACCCACCCGATAACAATACTAATTTCATATATACTCTCCAATCTTATAAAAACTACTATTTTACTGAGTATTAAATCCTTGTAACTGACTACAAAGTATACTGCTTCTCAAAATAATTCTGATATTCGCCGCTAATGATTTGTTCCCACCATTCTTTGTTGTCCAAATACCATTGAATCGTTTGGGCAATCCCTGATTCAAAGGTGTAGGTTGGCTTCCAGCCTAATGCTTCAAGTTTAGTTGGATCAATCGCATAGCGTTTGTCATGACCTAAGCGATCGGTTACGAATTCAATTAAGTCTTCTGACTTGCCTAATGTACTAATGATTGTTTTTACTACTTCTAGGTTTGTACGTTCGTTATGTCCACCAACATTGTACACTCCGCCATTTGCTCCTTCATGAAGCACTAAATCAATTGCCGCACAATGATCCAATACATGCAACCAGTCACGAATGTTTTTACCGTCTCCATAAACAGGAATCTTTTGATCATTTAGCACACGAGAAATCGTTAATGGAATTAGTTTCTCTGGGAAATGATAGGGTCCATAGTTATTTGAACAACGTGTAATATTAATTGGTAAACCAAATGTTTCGTGATAAGCACGAACAAGCATATCAGAAGACGCCTTACTTGCACTATATGGGCTATTTGGCTGTAATGGTGTATCTTCTGTAAAGAAGGTTGTTGGATCGAAATCTAGTTCTCCATACACTTCATCTGTCGATACATGAACAAATTTCGTTACACCAATCGCTTTTGCTGCATCAAGTAACACTTGCGTACCAAGAACGTTTGTCACGACAAAGATTTCTGGATCTGTAATCGAACGGTCCACATGGCTTTCTGCTGCAAAATGAGCCACATAGTCAAACTTTTCCTTTTCAAAAAGAGCTGATATTGCGTCTCGATCTGCAATATCGGCCTTTACGAAATGATAGTTATCCTTCTTTTCGATTTCCTTATGCTTCGTTAAATCTCCTGCATAGGTTAATAAATCTAAATTATAAATATCGTAATCTGGATATTTTTTGACCATATATTGTACAAAATTTCCGCCTATAAAGCCTGCGCCACCTGTTACTAATACTTTCTTTCTTGCCACCTTAGTTCACCTCTTCTTGTAATTCAGCGATATATCGCGTTAATGCATCTTGCCATGCAGGAAGGCGGGTAAAGCCATTCTTCTCTAGCTTGTCCTTTGACATACGAGAGTTCTTTGGTCGAACGGCTTTAGTCGGATATTCTTCCGTTGTAATACTATTTACTTTCACCTTTTTTCCCGCTACTTCAAAAATTCCTTTCGCAAAGTCTGCCCATGTCGTAAATCCTTCGTTCGATGCATGATAAACTCCGTATTTCTCCGTTTCTACCATATCTACTAAAAGCTTCGCTAAATCAAAGGTATAGGTAGGAGAACCATATTGATCCCCTACTACATTCAATTCGTCTCTTGTTTCTGCCAGACGAAGCATTGTTTTAATAAAGTTATTGCCATTGATGCCAAATACCCAAGAAATACGAACAATAAAGTACTTGTCCAATAGGGACTGAACAGCTTTTTCCCCTTCATACTTAGTTAATCCATAGTAACCAACAGGATTCGCTGCATCTTCTTCCGTAAAAGGCTCGGTACCTGTGCCTTCAAACACATAGTCTGTACTAATATAAATAAATTTAGCATCCATCCCTTTTGCCGCAGCTGCCAAGTACTTTGTCCCATTCACATTGACATCCAAACAGGTTTCTTTATCTTCCTCTGCATGATCCACCGCCGTATAGGCTGCACAATGAATAATCGCATCTGGCTTCACGGTATGTACATAGCTTTGCACTCGTTCTTCCTGTGTGATGTCCAGCTCCTTGTGTCCAACACCAATCATTTCATATCCACGTTTTTTTCCTTCTAAAACAACATCATAGCCTAATTGTCCAGAATAGCCTGTTACTAAAATCTTCATTTATTTTCACCAAAAGTAAAATTGTGTTCAGCATCTTCCAGCAATGGAGCTTTTTCATCTTTCTCCGAAAGAACTGGCTTGATGTCTAGTGGCCATTCAATGCCAATAGTAGGATCATTCCAAAGGATGCCTCGATCACAATCTGGAGCATATAGGTTATCCACCTTATACTGTACTTCGACATCGTCCGTAATCGTCATAAATCCGTGAGCAAATCCTTGTGGGATTAATAGCTGTTTTTTATTTTCGGCAGAAAGCTCAATTCCAAACCATTTTCCGAATGTTGGACTATTTTCACGAATATCAACCGCTACATCATAAATAGCCCCTTTTGTACAACGGACTAATTTTGTTTGTGCCTTTGGATTTAATTGATAATGCAAGCCGCGAAGTGTTCCTTTTGTTGCCGAAAAGGATTGATTATCCTGTACAAATGGAATATCGATTCCTTCTTTTTTAAAACTCTCTTCATTATAGGTTTCCATAAACCAACCACGATGGTCTCCAAATACCTTTGGTTCCACTACTTTTAGCCCTTCGATAAATGTTTCTGTTATTTGCATGGTAAAGCACCTCAAATCTAGTTAATATTTAATATCGCCTTTTGCCACTTTTAATAAATATTGACCGTAGCCAGTTTTGGAATATAAATTTCCACATTCTACAAGTAACTCATTCGTTATCCAACCATTGATATAAGCAATTTCTTCCAGTGCTGCAATTTTAATACCTTGATGGTCTTCAATAGTTCGAACAAAATTAGATGCATCTAATAAACTTTGATGGGTTCCTGTATCTAACCAAGTGAATCCTCTACCAAGTAATTCTACTTCTAATTCTTCAAGTCGCAAATAAGCTTCATTAATAGAGGTAATTTCTAGTTCCCCACGATGAGATGGCTCTACATTTTTCGCAATCTCTACGACACGATTGTCATAGAAATACAATCCTGTTATCGCATAATTAGACTTAGGAGCTTCCGGTTTTTCTTCCACGCTCAAGACTTTTCCATCTGCATTAAATTCCACTACCCCAAAACGCTCTGGATCCTGTACATGGTAGCCAAATACCGTTGCCCCTCTCTCCTTTTGAGCAGCACGTTGCAGAAGTTTTCTCATTCCACTACCATAATAAATATTGTCCCCTAAGATCATCGCAACAGAATCATCCCCGATGAACTCTTCGCCAATAATAAAAGCCTGCGCTAATCCCTCTGGTTTTGGTTGCACTTTATATTGTAAGGTAATCCCAAATTGAGAACCATCGCCAAGTAGTGCTTCAAATCGAGGTGTATCCTCTGGGGTAGAAATAATTAAAATGTCTTTGATTCCCGCTAACATTAAAGTAGAAAGTGGATAATAAATCATTGGCTTATCATTAATAGGTAATAACTGTTTACTTGTCACTAAAGTAAGTGGATATAGCCTTGTTCCACTTCCGCCAGCTAGTATAATTCCTTTCATTTTCATTTTCACTTTCCTTTCTCAAAAAAATTTATTATATTGAATATATCTTTATTTTTTTTAATCTTCATTTTAATATCATTAATACTGTTTTCATTATTACTTACAAAAAAATTAATATCATTTTCATTAAGATGGGTTAAGTTATTATTATTATTAAATTCTATTTTCCCTGTAATTTTTTCTACAGCACTTAATATTACACCAGTTTCCCGATAATCATTAATCTTTAAATTTATAGTAATACTTCCATTTTTTTCAGGAAGAATTTTGTTTGATAAATAATTCCTATTAATTGTTAATGCATTCTTTGCTCCATTTATTTCCGCATCTATACTTGCATTATCTGTACTATCAATTGCAATTCCATTCCCTCTATACATGTTCCCATCAACTTCTATGGCATTAGATTCAATAACAGCAGACCTTATAATTAAATTTTTCGAACCATAATTCAAATCATCAGACAAATTGCTCCAAGAAACACTATCAATTCCCCTTATTAGGGGGTTTACGATATTTACATTATCAATCAAAACATTTTGGCTTGCTGATATCGAAGGTCCTATTGCACAATTAATAAAAATTAAATTAAACAACTTTACATTTTCAGAAAGTAATATTCCCATGCCATCGGTGGTATTAATTGCAGTAAAGCCATTTACATTCACATTGTTAGAATTTTTAATTACTAAAGATTCACCAGCATATTTTGTATTAATATTTCCTCTACCTATATCCTTTGCAGTATATGAGTTAATCTTAATACTATTTGCATTGTCTATAACTAGCGCAGGACCAAATGTATTTTCTATTTTGACACCTTCTATACTTATAGATCCCTTTTTATATGAATTACTAAGATATACTCCACCTGAATTTGATTTAGTTCCATCGGAAGGTTTTAGTGTAGAATTTACGTTTCCACCATCAATAGAAGCATTATTTATAGAAATAATTTTTATATTTTCAAATTCTTTAGCACGAAATAAATTTTTTGCGACTTCTCCTTCATAGGTAATGCTATCTCCCAGAAAAATGGTGACGTTTTTCGGCAAAATTAAAGTGTCTGTTATTCTATAAACTCCCTCTATTGGAGGAAAAAAGATAACACTGTTATTTCCATTGGATAAAACATCCTGGATTTCTTTTGTATAGTCATGATGGTTATTTTGAATAAAATCATTAATATTAATAAAGGTCTTAATATTCTGTTTCAATTCAGTGAAAGTTAAAAACACTAAAATTAATATTAAATTAATTAAAAGGAATAGTCTTTTAAACAAATAATCACCCATAATTTTTTAAAATAATTTAAAATAGTACTTATAAATGCCTCATTTATTATGAACAAAATTATCTTTCATCAATCTTTCTCTTTTTTCCAATTCTTATTGATGTGGCATAAAGAGTCATTATTAAAATAATTATAACTGCTGCATCATACATACTAAACAAATAAAAGTTGGCTAATTCTATATAAATAAAACTAGTAATTATATAAATTAAAGTTTTATAATAAATATCCTTGCTATTAATCATTGAATATTTAAAAAACCTAAATAAATTTCCTAAAAAGAAACCTGATACTAATGAAACTAGAATAACTCCTATCCAGCCAAACGATACATATCCCCAAATATAGACAGGTAATCTAATTCCTCCGGAAGCAATATTAGATATATCCGATATACCTCCATTCATAATAGTTAACGTCCATACACTAGGATTTAAAGGGAAATTATTAGGAATTAAAGCTCCAATAAATGTCATACCATTTGTAAATGGACTTCCCATTTCTGTAAACTTTGTTAAAAACAATAACTGATCATTCAAATCTGGCATTCCTTTAACAACATTTTCAAGAAAACTCCCTGAATAGAAAGCTGGGGGAGCCAATCCTAATATCATAAATAGGTACTTATAAGAAATTGATCCAAACCCTATGATAAATGTATACATTATAATTAGCATTATGGCCTTTTTATTATTTTTTGAATATAATAAAAAAATAAAAGCAATTAAACCTGATACTAGTGGAGCCCTAGTTAAAGTCATAAAAATCAGAATTAAGGCAATTAAAGAAATCCATAAATATAATTTCTTTTTACTTTTTACATATAATGCCAAAATAAACGGAATAAAAGTAATAATTATAAAATAAGAAATTCTATAAATTATTTTTACCTTATCATACGATTCTTTATAAGGACCTCTAAAAAATTTTGCAGTTAATGGATCATCTGTAAAAATCGGAACATAGCCCATTCCAAGAAAGGCAATAATTATTCCTACTATAGCTAGAAGAAATAAACGAAATATTAACTTTGAATGTTTTTCCAAAAAATCTTCAATATGAATTTTAAAAGTATCGGAGTTTCCCGAAAATAATGTAATCCGTTTACTCTTCCCTCCTAAAATAATACCGATTAAATGAAATAATCCTCCAATAAAAAAAATCAAAGCATATAGTTCAACTATATTTGAATCAAAATATTCAAAGGTATTATTTATAAATAGCACAGGTAATATAAAAGCGATTATTAACTTCCCAACATTTAAATGAGCGATTATATTCTTATAATTAAACCAAACAAAATATAATCCTAAATAGTATATTATCGCTCCAAATAATATCATTAATTTTACATGTATCATTTATTTTTCACCAACTAATTTACTGAAATATAATTAGAATATTGATAATGTCTTACTAAATTCATTTGGAAGACCAATATACTTTATACATACTAAATTTATGTTTCATCTTAACAGGTAATATTCTCTCATATTTCCCTAATTTATATCCTAGCAACTTTGAAAAGTTTCTTATAACAGCTAATAAAGTTAAATAGCCTTTTTTTTGTTGAAAAAGATATTTAATTTCCGATACAACAAATTTAAGCCCTTCTCCCTCAGCTTTAGAAAAATTATCCAGAAGCCATTTTTCGTTTGTATGAAATACCCCAATATCAAAATTTCGTTTGAACTCTTGGATTATTGTATAATCATGTGAATGTCTAACAATGGCATCTGCAACATATGCTACCGAATATTCTTTTAATAACATTTTTGCACATACATAAGTATCTTCACCCAATATTATATCCGTTGGAAATCCACCTACTTCTTGCAATACTTCCTTTTTATAGGCAGCAAAAGAATTAGAACAAAAAACAGTTTTAATCCCATATTTATCTTTATCCTTCATACTCCGAGTTTCACTTTTTCCACTATAATTTTGATACCGTGCAAAACTTCCGAATATTTTTGCATTAAGATGTGGAATTTGCCTACCATATGACATACCTATTTTTTCATTTGATAATGGCTTGACTAAGTTTGTTATATCATCTTTGCCATTTGGTATTGCGTCTTGTGTCAAATAGACTAAAATATTTCCTGATGCCATGTTTATGGCAAGATTTCTCGTCCCTCCATGATTAAATTTACTTCTCTTAATCTCAACTACCTTGGCCCCATGTTTTTTAGCTATTGAAACTGTATTATCCTCTGATTGAGAATCTAATATAATTATTTCTTTTTCAAACTTGAATTCTTCAGTTAATATCTTCAAAATTTCCATAATAGTGTCTTGGGCATTTAAAGTAGGAATTATAAAGGATACTTTCAAGATGCTTGGTCTCCTTTTATTATTCTATAAATTTCATTTGCACTTAATTTCCAACTAAATCTTTCACAATTTTGATATCCCGATTCAATTAAGTGTTTTCTAACATTAGAATCAGTTAATACAAATTCTATAGATTTACTAATATCCTCCATGTTTTCTGGATTAAAATAATGCGAGGAACTACCACATACTTCTGGTAGTGAAGAAGTGTTTGAAACAATAGTTGGACATCCACAAGCCATCGCCTCTACCGGTGGTATACCAAAGCCTTCATATAATGAGGGATAAACAAACAAAGATGCATTAGAATAAAGTGTTGGCAAATCATTGTATGGTATATAATCTAAAAACACTACATCTTTCAAAGCCTCACTGTTACTAAAGTATTGTTTAACCGTTTCTTTATAATCTTTTCTACCACCAGCTACAATTAATTTTAAATGTTTATCTGATATAATTGAGCTATTGAAGGCTTTAATAGTTCTAATAAGATTTTTATGAGGATAGGATGCCCCTAAAAACAGTACATACTCTCCATATTTTTCTTTAAACTTGTTGTCTGAGGAACTTTTAAAATGTTCCTTATCATAAGAATTATAAACAACGAAAATTTTAGATTTTTCATAATCATACTCTTTATTAAGGTCGTTCTTAGTATTTTGAGATACTGTCACCAATTTATAAGATTTTTTCAACAAAATTGGTAGTATATACTTAAAATAATAATATTGTAATTTATGTTGTTTAGGATAAATAATAGGTAATAAATCATGTACAGTTAAAATCTGCTTTATATTGCTTAAAAACATTCCATGATGAGTTGTCGAATATAGAACATCCACTTTCTCACTTTTAGATCTAATTGGCATAATGAATTGAGACCATAAAAATCTTAAGCCGCCTGCGATTTTCCCATATTCAGGCATAAGATATTTGGAAGTTTTTATTACTTTAACGTTATCTAAGTCCCCTAAAATTTCCGGATTAGATGTATATATTATAATTTCTTCATTTTTAGCTAGTCTTACAAACTCTTTAATAATATTTATTGTATATACACCAAGTCCGGATGGCTTTTCTCCTAGAATTGTTGCATTAATCGCTATTTTCATATTAATCCATCCTTAAATTTTTTTAAAATTACTATGTTTTATATTTTAGAAATCACATCTACAAATTCTTGATATTTATCTTTTTTCTCTTTTAAAATTTCCAAAGTATTATCTTGATCCTCTCTATCGAGCTCATTTTTTATTTTTGATTCAATTAATCTAATTAATTTGTTTGAATCTATTTCACCTTTATTCAAATCAAAATAATCAATCTTGAACTCTTCTAAAAAGTTTTCTGTTTTTGTAGTTCTACTTAAACCTATTAAACTTGTATATCCTACACTTAATATCAATGCATGTAATCTCATTCCAATTAATAACTTTGAATTCCTTAATTCTTGTGTTACATGATAAACATCTGAATTGATATCAAAGATTTGAATTCTATTAATAAATTTTGAATCAATACCATTTATAAGTTCCTGAAATAAAGTTAATTCTTCAATCTCTCTCCTGTCCATCGCAATTAAATGAATACTATAATCAGTTTCATTTAATATCCAATCAATCCCTTTGGAAACAGCTGGTAAAAAAGTGTTTTTATTAAGATTTTCATTAACTAAGGATATCGTTATGTAACTCTCTTTCTTTTCAGAACTTTTAAAAGCATCACTTTTTAAATCAAGAAAAAAAGCTGGATCAGCACTAATTTCCCCAATATTCGCCTTCTTTGTATAAAGTTCGGCATACTTTAAAGAATTAGCATCTCTAACAAACAATTGGTCAACCGATCGTAAAAATAAAGGAGCCATTCTCTTTCCAAGTGAAGTATTTAATTTATCAACACCAATAGGCAAAGTGATAACTTTTTTATTTAGTATCTTAGATATAAATAGAATTTGTACCATATAAGGAATCATTCCTCTCATTAAGGAAATTCCTAACTTATCTTGAATCATGGTACCTCCACCTAATAATATTAAGTCGGATTTTGCGATTTGTTTATATAATTTTCTCCATCCACTAAATGAGTTACGATTAATATTAAATTCTTTTAGATTTTCATATTTACCATTTATTACTTGTTCTTTAATAGTAGATATTGTTATCTCCCAATCCGGATTGTGTTCTAATAATTTATTAGCAGTTGCTACTGCAATTGCTTCATCACCAATATTAAAACCTACACTTCCAAAAATCGTTACTTTCTTCAATTTTTCTCCTCCGATATTAACATATAATTCAACTTTTTCATCTCTACTAAATTCATTATTAAGAATATGGAAATACTAGGTATCCAAATTATTGAAACAATATAAACATTTACATGTTCAGAAGTAAATAACCATAACGCAAATAATATTATAAAAGTTAACATTGAATAAAATTGGCTTGTAAATACTGCCTTTGATACAGAAAAAAATTTAATCATAGATACTAGAAATCTAGAAATACCTAAAACTATATAAAAAATCAACCATATAGGGAGTAAATAAACTACTTCGTAATTTGTTGTATAAATAACTTTAGAAATTATAAAAACAATTACAGAATATAATAAAATAAAAGCAGTTAGAGCTCCTACTAAAATTCTCCTCATTTCAAAAATTTTCCTACCATTTCCAGACAATATATAGTTATCTAAAGCAGTTGTTAATATTAAAACCCCATTAAAAAGATTCTGTATTATTCTTAACGCGCTAATTTCTTCAACACTTAAAAATGATGATAAAAATAATAAATAGCCTCCACTTATAAACCAAAATGAAATTGCTCCACCAAGAAGAATCTTTCCATTATTAAAAAATTCCCCTACATCCACCACATTATCTACATTAATCTTATCAAACAATGATTTTTTAGATGATAAAAATAATACTAAACAAGAAATAAATAGTATAATCATACAAATCATTAGATATTTAAGGCTACTATTAGGTTGTAAATAAATTACTGTTCCCCACGTTAATATATTTAATGTAAGACCTACATTAAAGTTACTTTTCCAATTTCCCTTTATCATATTAATTCTTTTTGTAAACTCATAGAATGTAATAAGAATTAACCATAGAAAGCCTAACATCAAGGTTGAAAAAGTTAAATCAAATATCCCCATCAATATAAATAGCAATAGCATAGAAATTAAAAAAATACTTACTAAATATTTAACAGAGAATAATATAATGTTTTTTGTAATTATTTTATTTTTATTAATTTGTCTCATAAATGGTTGAAATACAAGTGCATTACATACATTAACAACAAACATAATCAACAAGAAAATATAGTTGATTTCTACAAACTGATCTGGTTTTAATATTAAAGAAGTAATAAGAACAAATAAAAAGTTATAGGCTGCTGTATATACTTGATCTCCTATTACATATATTTTTTGTAAATTAAAACTTTTAATTCTATTACTTAACACTTAATACGCACCTTTTCTGTTCACTACTATTAATATAGTTTTAAGCAAGATTTTAATATCTAAAAGTAATGATTGTTTACTTACATAGAATAATTCTAAATCTGCTCTAACTGGATAATCCACACTACTTCTTCCATTAACTTGCCAATAACCTGTAATTCCTGGTTTAACTGATAAAAATTCATTTTTTCTATTTCCATACTGAACAAGCTCTTCTTTGATCACAGGTCTTGGTCCAACAAGACTCATTTCACCTTTTAAAACATTTAATAATTGTGGAATTTCATCAATACTAGTTGATCTTAAGATTGCACCTACCTTAGTAATGCGTGGATCTTCTTCAGGCTCTAACTTATAACTACTTTCTATATATTTTTTATATAATTCTTTGTCTGCTCTTAACTTATCCTCTGCATTTACGATCATAGATCTAAATTTATAAATATAAAAAGTTTTACCATCCAACCCTATTCTCTCTTGTCTAAAAAAAACAGGTCCTTTATTCTCACCGAATAAATATAAAAAGGAAATAGTCACAAATATCGGAAGAGTTAATACTAACAAGATAAAAGAACCAATAATATCAATTCCCCTCTTAAGAACACTATAAATTAATTTACTTTGTCTTTTTACTGCGCTTTTTTGATACGAATTCTCGCCTATATTCAAATTTACCTCTCCATTCTTAATTTATTCCACTTAAAATATCCCCAAAAACTTCTTTCTCTGTATACGTTCAGGGATTTCCTTCATCACATTCTTATCTTCCAAAAGCAATTCCGCATTCTCTTTAAAAAGATAAACATAATCTACCCCAAAGTTCTCTTCCACCATATCTAAACCTTCCATCATCTTAAAACTACGATTATGGACATTATGGGCATCTGACGCTAGGAAGTGTGTTAAATTATGCTCAATCAACTGCTCGGAAAACTTCTTCACATTCTTCCCAAAGTACCCAGCAACACTAGAAGCCGTTACTTGCGTAAGCGCCCCATTTTTCACAAATTGATAAAGAAGATCAGGTTTCTCCTGCAATTCTTTATTTCTTTCTGGATGAACAATAATTGGAATGATTCCCTCTGTTTGCAGTTCATACAGCAATCTCTCTGCATATCGTGGAACAGAGGAAGAAGGAAACTCAATGAAAAGGTATTTAGTATGATTCAGTGTTAGAATTTCTTCCTTATAGTAATCTTCTAACACTTCTCCATAAATTCTTACTTCCTGTCCTGGAAGTATCGTTAGAGGAATATTTTCTTCTTTTAAAACGGTGTTTAAGTCATTTACTTTTGTAAGAATAGAAGATTTTGGATTACTGAACTTGTTATTCTTATGATGAGGTGTAGCAATAATCGTTGTTATTCCTTCTTGAACAGCCGCTCTTGCTATCGCTACGCTATCTTCTATTGTCGCTGCTCCATCATCAATCCCAGGTAATATATGACAGTGAATATCAATCATTGTGCTACACCTCTCTATTTTTGTAATCTATCATTATTTTCCTATAACACTTCAAAAATAGTAACATTGAACTATTCATTCGTAAATAGCGAAGATTGTCGAATCTCGTTTGCTTACTTGTTAATTTGTTCCATAGTAATAATAGTCACCTTTTTTGTCCGCTTTTTTATTATTTAGGACAACTCCTAATATTTTCCCTGAAGTCGCTGATAGCTTTTCTTTCGTTTTGACAACCGCTTCTTTATCCGTTTTTCCACTACTAACTACTAATATACTTCCATGACAATGATTAGCGAGCACTTGTGCATCTGTAACGGCTAATACTGGTGGTGTATCAAATAGGACAATATCAAACTCCTCTAGAGCTCTCTCTAAGAAATGATTCATCGCACGGGAACCCAATAGCTCAGAAGGATTTGGTGGGATCGGACCACTAGGTAAAACATACAGATTCTTCTCTTCATTTTCATGAACAGCTTCCATTAAACCTAACTGATTCGTTAGAACGGATGTTAATCCAGATGAATTATTCAAGTTAAATGTGTAATGAACAGTTGGTTTACGTAAATCAGCATCAACAAGTAGTACTGTTTTTCCTTGTTGCGCAAAAACAATCGCTAAGTTGGCTGTCGTTGTTGATTTTCCTTCTCCTGGTCCAGAAGATGTCACTAAGATAGAACGTATCTCTTCATCAATACTTGAATAAAGAATGTTTGTACGGATTGTTCGATATTGCTCAGAAATAGGAGATCTCGGATCATACTTTGTAATAAGTTTTCTTCTATTTAAGGCTAAACCGCCTTTTTTGCTTCTCTTACTTGTTGCCAAGTAAATCCCCCCTACTTCTTCCTTTTTGAACGCCTCTTAACTTCGCTTCATGGCTTTCATCAATTGTTGTAATGGCGCCTAATACTGGTAAATCTAGTAGTTTCTCAATATCTTGTTCTGTTTTCACTGTATTATCTAAGTATTCTAGTAAAAAGGCTAAACCGACTCCAATCATTAACCCTACTACTGCTGCAATCGCAATATTTAATGGTGGATTTGGACTGATTGGTGCTTGATTTTCTTGATCTTCCGCAAGTGGCAATACGGTCACATTGTCAATGGACATAATATTTTTAATTTCTTTTTCGAACACTTCTGCCGTTTTATTGGCAATTTGCAAAGCTACTGTTGGATCAGCATCTGTAACAGCTAGAGTCATTACCTGTGAATTTTGCGCACTTTCCACAGTAATCTTACTATTCAATTCTGAAACACTCATATCTAAATTCAATTCTTCTTTTACAATATTTAAGATAGCCGCACTTTTTAGAATCACACTATATGTGCTAATCATTTGTACGTTTGCCTGTACTTCACCTGAATTAATGACAGCTGATGATTCCTCTTTCTTTTGGTTGACAAGAATTTGTGTTGAAGATTTATACTCCGGTGTAATAATGAAATAACTTACTATCCCACTTACAATCATTGCGATTAAAGTGATAGAGATAATAAGGGCAAATCGTTTCTTAAGTGTGTCGAATAATTCTTTTAGACTAATCGTTTCTTCCATGACTTCCTCCTAGAAAAATATAAAAAACTAAAAATATTATATCATATATCATTGCATATACTGTCATTTCTTGTCATAATTTTAATAGATTTGCTTTACTACGTTACTTACTATACCAATTAATTGACATTTTTCCTATCTCTTTTTCAAAAAAGGGAGAAGTTTCCTACATACTTGTAAATTATCGGTATACTTAAATGAAACGATTATACTGAATTCCTGGAGGTTGAAATGAAAGCAGCTATTCTATCTATTCTTTCTATTGTTCTTGTTGTGGTTCTTATTATTGGAAATATTCATTGGAATATTCGGGGAGATAGTCCTTTATCACCGATTCACGATACACACGATTCAACGGTTTCCCAAGAAAAAAGTTCTAATTCAGAGAGCTACTTTAGCCTTGATTACTATATGGGCTTTGCTAAATCTTGGCCAGAACAAGCGCAACAAGTATTAGAAGCGAAATTATCAGACAAAAAGGTATTTCATATTTTACTAGTTGGCTCAGATGCGATTGGCGATCAAGAGTCTGGTTTACTTCCCCCTTTAAAAGAAGCATTGGCTAGTAAGTATGATCAATATGTAACCATCGACAGTATCGCTTATGACGGAACTACTTCCGATTATGTAGATGATGAAGAGTATGAATCTCTGATTGACAAGAAACCAGATATGGTTATCTTTGAGCCATTCCTATTACATGATAACAACGTAGTAAATATTTCTACGACGTTAACGAATATCAATACGGTTATTAAAGAAACCACAGATTCGTTGCCTGATGTTACGTTCGTTTTAATGCCAGCACATCCATTATATGATGCCAGTCTCTATCCTATGCAAGTTAGTGACCTAGAGAAGTATGCCGAAGCGGAAGAAATTCCCTATTGGAACCATTGGGAAGCTTGGCCAAATCGTCAGGATGAAAAGGTTAAAGATTATTACAAGGAACTAGATGGCGATAAATCGATTGCGAATGAACAAGGTTTTGAAGTTTGGAGCGATTATTTGGCTGATAAGCTCATTTCACAGTAAGTATGTATATAATGTCCTAAATAAGCGAGTACTACTCGCTTATTTTTTTGTTTGGTTGTTCTATATAACGTACGATTATCTTATCATATTTACTGAATATTCGTAAATACGATTTTTCGATGTGTTTTTATGTAAGCGTTACCTAGTTTCTTCTATTATATATAGTTGAATAATAAAAAGGTAAAGGCATTCCTTTTTTCAACTGTTTTATCACTTTATTTGTTTGATCTTCCTAATTCTCTTTGTCTTTGGGAATCAAATTTCCCATATTATGCAATTTATTCGATAGGTCTTTTTTCTTATTTATACATTTATAATTAAAAATTACCATAATTTAGTAGGAAAATAGTACTTTTTTCTGCCAGAATTATGCTAGAATAGTAGTGTTATACAGATATATTCTGCAAAAAAATGAAGAAGGGTTTTGGTGATGAGGAAAAAAGTTTTATTATTAGTTGCTGTAATGGTTTTTAGTTTGGTGTTTCCTACTAACTTAAATGTCGGCTATGCCACGGAAAATGGGGATACCGATGAGTTGGATATTGCTTCCAGTTATTATTTCATCTACTATAATGGCGAAAAGCAAGATATTAATCTAAATGAGGAAGTGGTTTTACACCTAAATGGCTGGACAGATGACACACAGACATCCGTTCAAGGTTATCTATCAGATAAATTAGGTGATCATGAAGTTTTTTCCATGAATGTTGGAGAAGAGCGGGAACAACTTTCGATTTCTAATGAAGAAAATGTTCTTTATCGAATAGCACCCTCGGAATCCTATAAAGCGGAACAAGTAGAACCGGTTACTTTCACAGATCAAGCTACTGTGGTGACTGAAAATGATAATGGTACTTCTATAGAAGAAATAAAAACTGTGGATGAATATGGTACAATCGTTCACAATCAAGGTTTAACTTACTATTCTACTGACGAAAATCAGCAAAAAACGGTGATTACGAAGGCAGAATATGATGCTTTAAACCTTGTAACAGACCCTTCTTCTTCTGAAGATGCAGAAGAAACGGCGACTCCTAGTGAAGAAGTTATAGAAGAGCTGCCAACAGAAGATAAGGTGGAAGAAGAGATTGATCCGGATGCTTCCTTAGAAAAGGCAGAAACAGAGGAGAGCACATCGACAGAGGAACATACTACTGTCATGCCGAAAGCAGAAGCTTCTCGTGCTCTGAAAGCAGCTGTCGTGAATCCTTCTATTAACTATTCAAGCTATGTAGAAGGAAGCAAATGGCAACTTCCCGTAAAAGATGGAGAACTATCTGGAACAAGCGGACAATCGAAGCGATTAGAAGCAGTGAAAATTTTCATCGAAAATGCAAATTACTCTGGTGGCGTAACGTATAAGACTCATGTTCAAGGCTATGGCTGGATGACAGAGGAAAAAGATGGCGCAATCAGTGGTGCACCTGGTGAGAATAAGCGGATGGAAGCTATCCAGATAGAGCTAACAGGTGAGATGGCGAAACATTATGATATTTATTATCGCCTACATGTACAAACATTTGGCTGGCTTGGATGGGCAAAAAATGGCGCATCTGCTGGTACGGAAGGTCTTTCCAAACGAGTAGAAGCTGTTGAGATTAAATTAGTAGAAAAAGGCGCAAAGGCTCCTGGTTCTACCGATAAATCCTTTATTACCAAACCATCTGTTACATATTCCACACATGTTCAAACAATCGGCTGGCAGCCTAATGTTGCAGATGGAGAAATGAGCGGAACTTCTGGGCAATCAAAACGACTAGAAGGCATTAAAATAGATTTAGAAAATAAGCCATACAGTGGAAATATCGAGTATTCCACCCATGTGCAAAACATCGGCTGGCAAAATGCTGTATCAAACGGTGAGCTATCTGGGACTTCTGGACAAAGCAAGCGTCTGGAAGGTATCCGTATAAATCTAACTGGCGATATGGCGAAACACTATGATATTTACTACCGTGTTCATGCGCAAACATACGGATGGCTTGGATGGGCAAAAAACGGCGCATCTGCTGGTACGGAAGGTCTTTCGAAGCGTGTTGAAGCGATTGAGATCGTCCTAGTGGAGAAAGGGGCAAAAGCTCCTGGTTCTACGAGCACATCCTTCGTGAAGAAGCCAACTGTCACATACAGTACGCATGTACAAACAAAAGGATGGCTATCCAATGTCACAAACGGTGCATCAAGTGGCACAACAGGACAATCAAAGCGATTAGAAGCGATTAAAATTGATTTAACAGATGCCGCATTTAGCGGAGATATTGTTTACTCCACACATATACAAGGCACAGGCTGGGTAACGAACTCTTCGAACGGAGATATCTCTGGTACGGTTGGGAAAAGTAAACGATTGGAAGCTATAAAAATTAGTTTAACTGGTGATATGGCGAAATATTTCGATGTTTACTATCGCGTTCACTCCCAAAGCTATGGCTGGCTTGGATGGGCGAAAAATGGAATGGAAGCTGGATCAGAAGGATTATCTAAGCGATTAGAAGCCATTCAAATCAAGCTTGTTCCAAAAGGCAGCGGCTCGTCTGTGAGTGCAACAAAGGCTTTTAAAAAGGCAAAATCTGTTTTCTTAGATCCCGGACATGGCGGATCTGACCCAGGTGCAATGGCTGGTGGCTATACAGAAGCTGCCTTGAATTTAGCGGTTGCGAAGAAAGTGGAAAAGCTATTGAAAGACCGTGGCTATATTGTCTATATGTCTCGTACATCTGACACCTATCTTTCTTTACTCGACCGTTCCAAAAAAGCCAATGCGCTTAATCCAGACATCTTTGTGAGCATCCATCATAATTCAACTGGATCTGGCTCGACAACAGCGTCTGGAATCGAATCGTATTACTACAAATATAATCCAGCATACCCTTCTGTCATCAATAGCGATAAGCATAATGATCCAAACCGCGTGATGAAAAGCACATTGCTAGCGGATTTGATACAGAATGAAATGGTTAACGCAACAGATGCCACTAATCGGGGCATTGATGGTGAAACACTTGCTGTTTTACGAGAAACAGCAGTACCAGCTACTTTACTAGAGCTTGGATTTATTAATAATACGGCTGAGCGTAAAAAGCTTGTAACGAGCAGCTATCAGAATAAATTAGCAGAAGCTATTGCAGATGGCATCGAAGAGTATTTTGAAAGATTTTAACCTTAATCAAGGATCAGCAGGAATGCTGGTCCTTTTTTCTATGGATAGGCTTGTCATATTACATTTTATTTACTCTTATAAGTGAGTTGCTTGGGTTTGCCCATTCCTATGCTATAATGTTTTTCGAGGTGATTTAGATGGGGGATTTACAAGTATGGTCGCAATGGGAGCGATTTATCGCTGCTTTTGAGCGGTTTAACTGGATGGATATTGGGATTGCCTTGCTAATCTTTCTTGTTTTTTTAGGGTTTAGAAAGCTATTTACGACCTATATTTTCAAGTTAGTGTTAGGAATGGTAAAGAAATTACCAGTAGCTACGGTTTCCAAAATATTATTAGCGTTTGAAAAACCACTTCGTTGGTTCTGGGTCATTATCGGAACTTACTTGGCTTTAACTTATTTGCCATTTCCGATTACTACTTTCTACTTTGTGCAACAGATATATAAGTCCTTTATTATCGGATTAATCGGCTGGGGAATCTTTCAGTATTTTTCCGATCAATCGAATCCTTTTGAACGGCTGGTGTCGCGAACAAAGCTTGATGCTGATAGCATGCTGATTCCTTTCTTAGGGAAGGTATTCCGAATGCTTGTCGTTATCTTTACTGCTGTTAGCATATTGGACATTTGGGATATTCAAATTGGTGCCTTCGTTGCTGGTCTCGGGGTTGCTGGTCTTGCCTTCTCCTTAGCAGCACAAGATACCGTTGCTAACTTCTTCGGCGGTGTTGTGATTATTACGGAAAAGCCATTTTCCAAGGGAGACTGGATTCAATCTCCTTCAGTGGAAGGAACAGTCGAGGATATCACATTCCGTAGTACGCAAATTCGCACATTTGCTGATTCGATTGTGACCGTTCCTAACTCAAAGCTTTCCAATGAAGCGATCACAAACTGGTCCAAAATGGCGAAGCGACAAATCAGCTATGAATTGGCTCTCTCCTATCGCACGCCAAACGAGAAATTACGGGTCGCTTTAAGAGAAATAGAAGAAATGCTTCATGCACACCAAGGTGTACATAAAGATGTCATCATGGTGCGATTCACGGAATTCCGTGATTACAGTTTAGGTGTCTTCATCTATTTCTTCTCGAAAACTACCGTTTGGTCAGAGTTTTTAGAAGTGAAAGAAGATACAAATTTACAAATATTAAATATTTTAGAAAAACACGGAATAGAAATCGCATTGCCTAGTCAGCAGATTTATTTGCCAGAGAAAGAGGAAGGGAAAAAGTTGATGAGTGGGGAATGATGGTTTTTGGGGAGCAGAAGACAAGGCGCTGGTGTGCCTTGTCTTTTTTTTGTTTGTGGGTGGGTGGGTGTTTGGCTGATATATTTGTGGTTTGGCTGATTTCTTTCCCAGTTTGGCTGATATATTTGCGGTTTGGCTGATTTCTTTCCCAGTTTGGCTGATATATTTGTGGTTTGGCTGATTTCTTTCCCTGGTTGGCTGATATATTTGCGGTTGGGATCATTTCCTTTTCCTTCTTTGTTTGGATCATTATTTACAATTCGGCTTATTTTCCATGTTTTTTTGCTGATTCACTTTCTGCATCCACTTCTCATTCTACTAATTTTAGCTAATCTACCGCGATGCTATCGTTTATTTGTTATTTTTCTGTTTTTGCATCGGGTTGTTGCGACATAGGTAGAAGGAATTTAAGGAAATTCCATATAAACTGTCCTTCCCAAATGTACTTTTCTTAAAGTTTGTCTTTTTATGGTGCCTGACACCGATATTGACAGACACCGTTATTGACACCGATATTCCTTCGGCGACACTCCATAATACTTCCGAAATGCCTTCGAAAAGGCAAGGGAATCTGCATAGCCAACGGATCTGGCGATGATTTTCATTTGATAATTGGTATGTATTAAGAAATCTGCTGCTTTTGCCATGCGTACTTTCATTAAATATTCCTTTGGTGTGGTGTTTGTATGTTTTTTAAATAGTGCTGTTAAGTAAATGGGATGAAGGCCGAGCTTGTTTGCGATTGTGGCTATTTGGATTGGTTGGGCGAAATTTTTGTTGATATAGGTTTGGGCTTGGTAGATATAAGCTTCTGCTGTTGTTTGTTGTGCAAGTGGCTTTGTTGTCTCCACTAAGGCTGCGAGGAGATGATACATATAGCCTTGGATAATAAAGTGGTTCTTTAGCGAAATGCCACTTTCGCCAATGTCTACCATTGTTTGAATTGTTTCTTGAAAGGCAGATAGATCCTCGATATCAAGAATGACAGGTGTTTCTCTCGTGTTCATGATTTGATAAATATACTCCCTTGCTTTGATTCCCATAAAGCCGAACCAGTAATATTTCCATGGATTTGTCTTGGATGCTTCGTATTTGGCTACTTTATTGGCGGGAATGAGGAAGGCTTGATTTTTGCCTACTGAATAGGTGATATGATCAATGGTGAGTGTCCCCTCTCCCTCTGTAACGAAATGAATGATGTGAAAATCTCTGGATAGAGGTCCGAAATAATGTCCTTTCTGACAGTCTTCGAATCCGCAATTATATAAGACAAGATCTTCGCCTTCTTTTTGATGGTTGCTGCCAAATGTATGGATATATTCTCGCAACTTTCTTTCTTCCCTTCGTTTTAAAAATCATTTGTTTTTGCTATAGATAGCTTTGATTTTGCCATGTTTTATCTTGGCAGTCTCTTGTACGATGTATAGACGTAAGCGCTTATCTTTATTGTATGGGGTATTGGGATTTCTGTAAATAAGCTTTTAAAAGGCTATTTGCGGTGTCCTCTCTGCCCCATTTTCCAAGTAAAGAGAATCTTCGCTAATGACATAGAAATGATAAGAAGAAGGAGTGTGGGAAAAGGCATGTCTATTTTTTTCCATGAAAAAGAAAAGGCTTTTCATTTATGTAATGATTATATTAGTTATTTGTTTCGGGTGATGGAGAATGGGCAGCTGGAGCAGTTGTATTATGGGAAGCGTGTGGTGCTTGCTGATTCGGTGGAGCGGTTTGTGGAGCGGAGTTATCGACCTCTTTCTGTTTGTGAGTTTGAGGATGAGTGGGATCATTCGCTGGAGTTAATCAAGCAAGAGTTACCGGTGTCTGGGTCGGGGGATTTCCGGGAGGCGATGCTGGAGGTGGCTTTCGGGGATGGTTCGTATGTGGTGGAACTTACATATGTATCCCATGATGTGTTGGATGGGAAGCCGAAACGTCGGGGGATGCCTGCTACCTTTGCGGAGAAGGGTGCGGCGGAAACGTTGGTGGTCCGGTTAGCGGATGATACATGTGGGCTGCAGGTGGATCTGCATTATACGATTTTTGAGCATTTGCCTGTTGTGACTCGATCTGTGCGGGTCGTAAATGGTGGGAAGCAATCGTTTGTGTTGGAGCGGCTGTTGAGTGCGAGTGTTGATTTGCCTGGGGATGGGTATGAGATGCTCCATCTATCAGGTGCATGGGCGAAGGAGCGTCATGTCTATCGGGGGATGACTCGACCTGGTGTGCAGGCGGTCAAGTCGGTGCGGGGTGCGAGTAGTGCGATGCATAATCCGTTTATGGCATTGCTTTCGAATGACACGACAGAGCATGGTGGGGAAGTTTATGGAATGAATTTAGTGTATAGCGGCAATTTCCTGGCACAGGTGGAGGTTGACAATTATGGGATGTCGCGGATGATGATTGGGATTCATCCAGAGCGTTTTCAATGGAATTTGCCGTCTGGGGAGGCATTTTGGTCGCCGGAAGCGGTGTTGGTGTATTCAGATAGTGGCTTAAATGGGATGAGTCAGGCGTTTCATGATTTGTATCACGGGCATTTAATCAATCCTCGGTGGGCAAAAATGGCGCGTCCTGTCGTTATGAATAATTGGGAAGGTACATACTTTGACTTTGATGAAGAGAAGATTGTCGAGATGGTATCTGCTGCGAGCAAGCTTGGCGTCGAATTATTTGTGTTGGATGATGGCTGGTTTGGTAAGCGAGATGATGACCGTTCATCGCTTGGGGACTGGGTTGCATATAAGGAAAAGTTGCCGAATGGGATTAAAGGTCTTGCAGATCGTGTCCGGGAACTAGGGATGCAATTCGGCTTGTGGTTTGAGCCAGAGATGGTCAATGAGGATTCTGATTTGTTCCGGGCACATCCAGATTGGGTTATGGGGACACCTGGCAGAAAGCGTAAGCACGCGAGGTTCCAGTATGTGCTTGATTTTGCTAATCCGGAAGTAGTCGATTATGTGTTTACGATGATGGATAAGGTAATTGGCGAGGCAGACATTGCTTATGTAAAATGGGATATGAATCGTAATATCAATGATGCCTATTCGGTCTATTTGGATGGGGCTTGTCAGGGGGAAGTACTGCATCGATATATCCTCGGTGTGTATACACTTTATGAGAAGCTGCTTCATAATTATCCTGACCTTTTGATTGAATCGTGTGCGTCTGGTGGCGGGCGCTTTGACCCAGGGATGCTGTATTACGCACCACAAACTTGGGCGAGTGACAATAGTGATGCGGTGGAACGCTTAAAGATTCAATATGGAACATCCCTCGTCTATCCCGTTAGTTCAATGGGTGCCCATGTCTCTGCATCGCCAAATCATCAAGTCGGCCGAGTCACTTCTCTTGGGATGCGTGCAGCTGTTGCCTATTTCGGCGCCTTTGGCTATGAGCTCGACCCACGCACGTTTTCAGAAGAGGAAGCTGAATTAGTGAAGGAGCAAATCAGCTTTTATAAGGAAAAGCGCCAGTTGTTGTTGTATGGGAAGTTTATTCGTTTGGCTGACCCTTTTGCGGAATCAACTACCGAGAGTCGTCTTAGCGGCTTAGGGGATGCTGGAAGTGGAACGGCTTGGATGGTCGTGAAGGAGGATCAGTCGGAGGCAATTGTTGGCTGGTATCAAGTTCTTGCTCGTCCAAATGATCGTTATAAGCGCTTGCGATTAAAAGGATTGGACCGGACAGCGCGTTATCTCGTAAAAGAATTGGATATTGTCTATTCAGGAAGTGAATTGATGGAAATGGGTCTATTCTTATCGGAAACATTATATTCCAAACGGCATGGGCGGAGTGTTTCTAAAAATGGTGTCGGCGAGCCTGTGCGGGGAGATTATCAAGCTAGGTTGTTTCAGTTGCAGAAATTAGATTGAGTTTTGAAGTAGGAGTGAGCTAATGTTCACTTCTTTTTTTAATAAGCGAGTAGTAAAGTGATGTATTATTCCATGTTGTATTTCGGGCTTTTCCTACTATTTTTCTAATAAGTGGTTAGAATAACTGTTATCAAGGGTAAAGTGGACTTGTCATTATCGAGGAGTGTTTCTACATGGAAAACGAGAAATTTGTTAAAGGCTTCACGATTGGATTAGGCATCAGTATTCCATTATGGACTTCTTTCTTTGGATGGATAAAGATTCTGTTACATGTTTTTTGGGAATAAGGATGGTTCCTTTACTATGCATATTTGTTTTTGATTAGATAGTGGTGAATGGAAGAAAATAGCGGATGACTGGGAGAAGTGTCTTTTGTTTTGTTTTGCATTCTTTTGCTCGCGTTTTTTGGATATGAACAATCGTTTTTCTGTTTCCTACAAGATAAACACTTTCAACCTAAGTTGGTGTATACGACGGAGAACCCTTATTGTCTTCATTCAGTGTCCTTCTCATATGTACAATTCATGCAGTTTGTCTTTTTGTGGTGCCTGTCACCGAAAAATGTCACCGAAAAAAGCTTAATAAATATTTCATATTTGCTAAACATATCGTTCATAATACTTTTATAAAATAAAGGTATAGGGTATATGCGTATTATACTAACGAAATGAGGTGCTTTAAAATGTTGGGAAAATGGATTAATTCTATCATCGAAAAACCTTTAATAAGTGCCGAAGATAATTTAGAGTATGAACATTTGCTAGAAATGGAATTTGAAGATAGTGACATAGAGATAATTAATATGGTATAGGGCGCCTTTTTAGGTGCCTTTTGTTTTGCTCTATAAAGGGATATTTATTTAATGGAAGTCTGCCTTTTCTTATCTATAGAATGTATCGGAAATAAAGTATAACATCCATTAATTTAACAGATAATACCTTCAAGTTGAGGAGGTGTAAGAATGGCATGGAATGGGGCAAAAAAAATAATCTGGTTTTTACTAGCAAGTACGCTTTTATCCAGTTTATTTAGTGGATTTATGATTTATTTATGTACGATGATAAATAAGGATGTATCCTTTTTAAGAAGAAAATTAAGTAATTCAGGTGACAATACAATAAGATTTCAAAAGTATCGGCAACCATAGGAAGTCTTGTTAGCTATTCATTCTATTCATCAGTCGGAATAATATTTCCTATCAAAACACCCCTAAATAGTTAGGCCCCCCCACCTACTTTTCTTTATCGGCGGGGGATTGCCCTTTCATCCAAGTACAAGCTTAATTAATTCTACAAGTATTTCTACCTAACAATTTATTGATGCCACACTTTTGTGTAAGTCCAGTGATTAGTAAAGGAAGGGAGATTAGGCCAAATAGCTTCCAATACCCTGGTAAAAAATAAAATAGTGATAAAAGGGCAATTCCTAATATGATGCGAAAACCTCTATCAAATCCTCCGACATTTTTCATTGTTAATTCCTCCTTTCAAGATATTTCTATCTTAGCAGGAGGAAGAGCATGAACTCCGTAACTAAGTTACATAACGAATAAAAGCAAAAAAAATTCTTTAACATGTCGTTATTCTACTAATTCTTCTAAGCCTGCTCGGTCTAAAATCATGATTTTTCCTCGCGTCAATGCGATATATTGATCTTTTTCTAGTTGTTTTAGTGTGCGACTAATTACTTCGCGAACTGATCCTAGTTCGATTGCTAATGTATCATGAGTTGTTTTGATAACATTTCCTTCCGCTTGTTCTAACAAATATTCTACTACTCGGCTGCGAATGGATTTGAAATTAATGTTATCGAGTAATTTAGAAAGGGTGAGGATTCTTCCGCAAATCGATTGAAAGATAAATTGGCGGAAGCTCTTATATGTATCAAACCACTCCCGAAAGATTGGTGTTGGAATGAAAAGCGCGAGGCTGTGGGTTTCCACACTAGCAGATGCTTCATATTCTGTTCCCCCTAAAATGCTCGAGCTCATTAAAGGACAACACTCTCCATCACTTATTCGGTATAGCGTTATTTCGCGCCCACTTTCACTTACTTTGTACATTCTCACCCTTCCATCTAAAATAAAAACAGCATAATCTAGAATAATTCCTTCTGGTATCGTTTGAGCTGGTTCCAGTTTCTTTACATCAATTCCAGCTTTGCGCCATTCTTCTTCTGGCAAATCAGCTAAATCAGGGAAAATAGAAACAATCTTTGGTAAATGGTCCTGTACATTATTACTCATCGATTCTTCTCCTTTCGCATTCTTTTTATTTACTTCATAGGATAGGATTTATTTGTTAATTCTATATTATAGCATTCGTTGTATCTTTTCCTTTTTTTCCAATCAAAACAATTAGGCTTTAAACATGACAACATGCTGTCAACTTTCCTATGTTATTTTTAGTAAGTGAAGAAGATGGTGGAATCCTCATTCCATCATCTAACAACATTATTAGGAGGATCCTTTACATGAATTTTAAAGAAGCAATAGAACGCTCTCTTCAAATTAGACAGGCTTATCATCAATTAGAAAAATAATACCATGGTTCTGAGTGGTCTGTTGCGGAAGATGCACTTGCTTTTCTTACAGATGCTGCATTGGTTGGGCGATTATCAATGGCGCAGCAAGAGAGATGGCCAACTGGTGATAATCCAGAGGCAGAGCTTACGCATAAAATTGGCGAATCCATCTGGTGGCTCATTATTTTAGCGGAAAGAATGGGGATTGATAGTAACGAAGCATTGGAACAGTTTTTAGCACGTAAGGAAAAACAATTTTTTTAAGTAAATAAGCATTCTTGACAGGCCAAAGCCATGTTAACTAGGCGTTGAACATGGCTTCCCTTTTCTTTTACTTTTTCTTCTCTTTTGGCAAAAATAACACTTCAAAATCTTCTAAACTCTCGATTCCATCTGCTTCCATCTTCTCGCCCACTGCCGCTACCAATAGCCTTATTCCTTCTTCAACAGTCGCTTGCTCGCTTGGCTGCAAATTATCTAATACCGCACCCATTATTTGCTGAATCGGCTTTGGTGAGGTTTCTTCGATTATTTTTACCATTTCTTCTGTTAACATAATCTGAACAGATCGCTTGTCTTGTGGATTCGGCTTCTTGATGAGAATCCCTTTTTCCGTTAGTCTTTCTACAATATCTGAAACCGTACTCTGTGTCATGCGAAGATTTTGGGTTAGCTCCTTGACACTAATTTTTTTATTAATAAAGACCTCTAGAATGACGCGTACTTGCGGGGCAGTCATTCCATGTTCTTCTGCATGTCTCTGGAGACTCTTCATGATAAAACGATTCAAGAAATCGATGGATTCCCAAATATACGTGGCCCTATCTAGCATTTGTTAACTCCTTTCTTCAAAAGTTATTATGAAGAAAAACTCTTAAAGCCAAACTGCGAGTCTTTCTTGGCTTAGGTAAAATTTAAGACGCTTCTTCAAACTGACTATTATAAAGCTCTGCATAGAAACCATTATTCTCCATTAGTTCCTTATGTGTTCCTGCTTCAATAATATCTCCTTCTTTCATTACGAGAATTAAGTCAGCATTTTTTATCGTTGACAATCTATGTGCAATAACGAAAGAAGTTTTTCCTTCTGTCAGCATATCCATTGCTTGTTGAATCAGCAATTCTGTGCGTGTATCTACAGAGCTAGTCGCTTCATCTAAAATGAGCAATGGTGCCATTTTTACCATCGCACGGGCAATGGTGATAAGCTGCTTTTGCCCTGCCGATAAGCTCGTCTTGTCATCTAAAATTGTATCATACCCGTTTGGCAATGTTTGAATAAAGTGATGCAAGCCAACTGATTTGCAAGCTGCTTCTACTTCTTCATCAGATACGTCTTCTCTGGAATAAACAATATTATCACGGATAGAGCCTTCAAATATCCATGTATCCTGAAGAACCATGCAGAACAGGTCATGAAGAGATTCTCGTGTCATTTGGTTAGTCGGGACACCATCAATCATAATTTCTCCGCCATTCACTTCATAAAAACGCATAAGCAAGTTGATTAATGTTGTTTTTCCAGCACCAGTTGGTCCAACGATTGCTACTTTCTGACCAGCATTTACTTTTACGGAAAAATCCTTGATAACTGCTTTATCTTCACTGTAGCCAAAGCGTACATGCTTAAATTCCACATCGCCTTTGACATTTTGCAGTTTTTCTTTCTTTTCGTCTTCTTTTACAAGCTCTTTCTCTGCTAAGAATTCAAAAACACGACCACTTGCCGCTGCTGTTTGCTGTAGATTTGTCGCTGCTTGCGCAATTTGCTGCAGGGGCTGTGTAAATAAGCGAATGTACAGCATAAAGGCAACGATGACTCCAAATGAAATATGGCCATTAACAGCAAGCACAGCACCAACAATACATACAACGACATAGCCAAAGTTTCCGATAAACATCATTAATGGCATCATTAATCCTGACATAAATTGCGATTTCCACGCACTTTCAAATAGGCGTGAATTAATGGCAGAGAAAGCATCCTTTGCTTGTTGCTCTCCATTATATGCCTTCACAACATTATGACCGGAATAGATTTCTTCGATATGGCCATTTAGTTTTCCAAGTTCTTGTTGCTGTTGGGCAAAGTATTTCTGTGATTTCGAAATGATCATACCCATAGACGCAAAGCCGATAAATGTAGATAAAATAGCGGCAATAGCCATAATCCAATTTGTATAGAACATCATGATTAACGAACCGATGAACATCGTAATAGCCGTAATTAAGCTACTAACACTCTGGTTCATTGTCTGTCCAACCATATCGACATCATTTGTTACACGGCTAAGGACATCCCCTGTTGTTGTATTATCAAAATAGCTTAAAGGCAATCGATTAATTTTTCCCGAAATATCTCTTCTTAATTGCTTAGAAATCCTTTGAGTGACGGTAGCCATAATAAAACCTTGAACATAGTTGAAAATATAGCCTAAACCATAAAGGAATACGAGAAAAATAGCGACATCATAGACAGCATCCAGGTTAATTTCTCCCATTAAGCCTTCTGTAATATAATCCGTCATTTTGCTAAGCTGGTCAGGACCAATAATGCTAAAGATAGAGGCTGTCATCGCAAGGATTAAAGCAAGTAAAATGATTGGAAAATACGCCTTACAGTAAACCGCTAGTTCCTTCAAGCTAGAAAATTTCATGCCTTTTGCATTTGGAGGAATCGATTTTGTTGATTGATTTTTCGTTTCTTTAACATCCTTTTTCTTAGCCAATTTCGAGCTCCTCCTTTGATAATTGTGATAAGGCAATTTCTTGATAAACATCGCAAGTAACCATCAGCTCATCATGTGTCCCTATTCCGACTACTTCTCCTTTATCTAATACAAGAATTCGGTCTGCATCCTTAATGGTTCCAATGCGCTGTGCAACAATAATGTTTGTAGCATCGTTTATTTCCTCTTTAAGCTTGGAGCGGAGGACACGGTCTGTTTTATAGTCCAATGCGGAAAAAGAATCGTCAAATAAATAGATTTCTGGATCTTTGTAAATAGCACGGGCAATCGATAATCGCTGTTTCTGACCACCAGAAAGATTGGTTCCACCTTGCGAAATAGTTCCCTCATATTGCTGATCCATTTTTTCGATAAAATCCTTCCCTTGGGCAATTTCTACGGCTCGTTTTACTTTATCTTCTGATTGCTTAATCTCCCCACCGAAAGCAATATTGGATGTAACCGAACCACTGAACATAACAGCTTTTTGGGATACATAGCCTATTTTATCTCGCAAAGCTTCCAACTTATAATTTTTCACATTTTGACCATCCACTAAAATTTCCCCGTCTGTAGCATCCATAAAGCGTGGAATCAGGTTGAGAAGGGTACTTTTTCCACTACCAGTTGAACCAATAATGGCTACTGTCTCTCCCTTGGATGCAGTGAAGCTAATATCTCGGAGAATGTAATCACTCGCACCAGGATATTTAAAGCTTACATGGCGGAATTCGATTTCCCCTTTGCTGTCCCCTTCTGTCTTCGTGCCACTCTTTATTTTCACATCTGTATCGAGCACTTCGTTGATTCTTCTTACAGAAACAGCCGCACGAGGAAGCATGACGAATGCAACAGAAACCATCATAAAGGCCATGATGATTTGCATGGCATAGGAAGAGAATACAACCATATCAGAGAATAAAGGCAATCTATCTGCCATAGGAGCATTGTTGATGATCACCGCTCCAATCCAATAGATAGCAAGACTCATTCCAGACATAATAAGGGTAATCGTTGGCATCATAACAGCCATTGTTCTTGTTGTAAAAAGATTCGTATCTGTCAGTTCCTTATTCGCTTTCTCAAACTTATCCTCGTGGTAACGAGTTGCATTATACGCATGAACCACACGGATTCCTGATAAATTCTCTCTTGTTACCATATTAAGATTATCCGTTAACTTCTGGATTACTTTAAATTTAGGCAGGGCCACAAAAACTAGGATGGCGATTAATACTAATAATATAGCGATTGCTACACCTGTAGCAGCAGTCCATTCCCAGCTTTTTCCCATAATCTTAAAAATGCCCCAAACGGCAATAATCGGAGCCTTTATCACAATTTGCAAGCTTAGGATAATTAGAATTTGCACTTGCATAATATCATTGGTAGAACGAGTAATTAAGCTCGCTGTCGAAAAACTAGACAGTTCTTCCATGGAAAAAGATAAAGTTTTATCAAACACTTTTTTACGCAGTCGATTAGAAAAACCAGCAGCAACCTTTGCCGCAAAAAATACAGTTATAATCGAAGCGGCCATACTTCCCACTGCACAAAGCATCATAAAGGCACCTTGTTTGAGAACATCACTTAACTCACTACCTTCTGTCTGTACAAGTCTAGTGATTTCCGCCATATAATCTGGAAGTTTTAAATCAAGCCATACCTGCCCAAAGATAAAAATAAGGGCAAATGTGATAAACATCCAGTCACTTTTTTGAAAATTTTTCAAGATTTTTAACATGGAATCTATTCCTCCTCCTGCAGCAAAACACATTTATTTTTTCGCTGTAAATCCTCTCTGCTATTCTGGACCCTATTTACAAATAATTATCAAACAAAAATTAATCGAATAAGATGTATCGCATCCGATACATCGTATGCGATTATATTAATGATTTTATCGCTAAATGTCAAACGAAAATAATTCCATCTCGTGGGTAAAGAAAAAAACAGCCCCATCGTTGGAGGCCACTGACAAACTGAGGTCATTTCTAAATAATCAGCTGGCCGCATAAAAAAAGACGACCCTCATTAAATTTTTTGAATGTAGAGTCGTCTTTTTTTATCCATTTTCTCATGAATTCCTATCTTTTTTAACTCATTAATTTCAAGATTCTTTTTAAATTCACCGTAAATATTGCCATGGCACCTTGCAATTCCATACCTAATAGACCCGAGGATTTTGCAACATTGTACCCGTGTCTGTGTTTTAATTCGCTATTTTTAGCTTCTATTTTATATCGTTCTTTCGACTTTTCTTTAAAATAGTCACTTTCTTGAAATTTTGCCTGCTCTGTATGCTCGTTTGATTTGATGCTTACAGAATATGTTTTACTTTTAGCCCCTTCCTTATAACATCCTTCCTTAAACGGACAGTGTTTACATTTTTCTATATCAAAATAGTACGTATGAACTTGATTTCTACCTTCTCCTTTTTTGCCCTGTTTTGCTTTTCTTATTGCCATATGTCCAGCCTTACAAACATACATTCCAGCATCTTTATTAAATTCAAATTCATCTTCTTTTTTACGGTATCCTTGTGTTACAGAAGGGTTTAATTTGGCTACCAATTTCATTCCATTCTTTTTTGTGAACTCGATATTTCCTTTTTCCGAATAAGCTGCATCCCCGATCACTGCCTCAACTTCCATGCCGGCTGTCATACTTTTTTCAATCAGTGTTTCTAATTGTTTTCCGTCATTCTTTTCTCCAGTTGTGACTGTTGCGGCTGTAATAATCCTTTCTTCACTCATGGCTATGTGCGTTTTGTATCCAAAAAATGAGGTATCCTCACTCTTGTGACCAACTTTAGCATCTTTATCTTCTGAAATTTGTAGATATTTGATATCGTCATTTACCGTTTCTTTTAGAAGGTTTAGTTGTTCCTTTACTTTTGGATATGGAACAAGCGTATCTTCCTTCTCAATCACCTCAATCAGTTTTTGACAATACTCCATTTCATCCTCCAAAATATCCGTTGAAGTTTTAGTGGGAAACTTATCTTTCATGCTTTCATCTATTTTATAAACAGCTTTTCTAAGCTTTTTCGAACGATCCATTAGGATTTCTTTAGGTGATTTCTGATTATAACGAGCTTTCGAATGAGTGGCATCTACGATAATAGCTTTACTTTTGATAATTCCCTTTTCAATAGCGATTTCTACGGTTTTATTAACAAGCATATCTAAAAGTTTTACGTCTTTTAAACGCAACTTTCTAAATTTGGTTAAAGAACTTGGTTCAATCACCGAATCTTCGGGTGCCATATCAAGAAAATATTTAAAAGACATATCATATTTTGAACGTTCAACAACGTCAACATCAGACAAGTCATAAATCGACTTTAATAATAAATACTTGAACATACGAATAGGATCGATGGCATTTCGACCGTTATCAAAACAATAATTTTTCTTGATTTCATCATAAACAAATGAAAAGTCAATTAAGTCATTAATTTTTCGTAACAGATTATCTTTTGGAACGACTAAATCATATAGAGCCATAAAAGGGCTAAAAAGAATCATAGACTGTTGTTTTTGAATCATAGTATCCACCCACACTGAAATTGATACTATAATTATACAATAAAAAAAGGATAGTCCTTCAAATAATGAAGGACTATACCTTTTAGATTATGAACATTTGGAGGACTTTTTCAGTGGCCTCCATCGTTGGGAGCTGTTTTTCCTTTATTTTATGATTTCTTTTAACATACTCTTAAAGCTATTGTACACATATGTCCAAATTGCCGGATCCGTTCGGTACGTTTTTTGTAATTGCATATAAAATTCCTTTTGCTTTTCCGCAAATGCTGGGTCCTCTTTCACTGGAAGCTTAGCTCGACCTTCTGTCACCATCTCTTGTACCTCTGGCGCCCTTGGTCCCCACTTGCCGACTAGCTCCCCTTGTTCATTTAAAACAAGGACCATCGGAATAGCTCTGCCGCCGTTTGTTAAATGTCTGTCAATTAAATCCGTGTCCGCGTCTCTAAGTGCCACATGCATCTGAAGATCAGCCGCTTCCACTAATTTGCGAAGAATCGGATTAATCACCATTGCATCTCCACACCAATCCTCTGTTATGGTTAAAAAGTGGAGGTTGTGTTGCTTTAATTCTGCTGCAAAGCCATCTTCAGGCAATGTAAAGTTTTGATACACCTCATAGCTTTCCTCTTTTAATGTACTCATATTGTCCATATACGCTTGGATGGTAGAACCTTCTTCGAAATACTGTTGCTCTGTCTTCATTTATATACCTCTCCTTTTTATGTATGCCTTGTCTATTATTTTACTATTTAACTGTTTTTCATTCTATTTTTCAGATTTGGGATAAATTTCTTTTTTTGATAGATGATTATATAAACGTCTGATACAATTATTTTAGATTAATGAGGGATAGGAGTTATGGCATGAAGAAATTTCTTTCTACACTTGTAATGGTTGTGATTGGCGCTGTATTTGGTGGTGCGCTTTCACTTCTTATTTTATCAGGGGATGTAAATATTACTAGTATTATCACTAGCTTGATTTGTTTGATTGTATTTTATATTGTACATATTATTTTGCATGAAGCAGGACATCTTATTTTCGGAAAATTAACTGGCTATTCTCTCGTATCCTTTCGCGTCTTTTCGTGGATGGTTGTTTCGACAAAGAACGGCTTAGAGCGTAAAAAGCTGTATGTTCCAGGAACGCTTGGACAATGCTTAATGGCCCCGCCGCCATATGTTGCGGGCAAGTTTCCATTTAAGCTGTATTTATGTGGTGGAGTCATCATGAATTTTCTTGCGAGTGCTGTCGTTGGGTTGATTGCCTGGATTGCAGGAGAATTACCTTTAGTTGCTAGTATTTTTATCCTTCTCGGGTTGCTCATCGGGTTAACGAATATTATTCCCGCTGGCTTTAATGATGGCATGACGCTAAAAATGGCTTGGAAGAAGGAAAGCAAACAGTGGCAGCTTTTTTCCCAGTTTTATATTAACGCCCAAACGTCCAACGGTGTCACTTATCAGGAGCTGCCAGAGGAACTATTTGCATTGCCCCCAGGCGATGATGGGAAGGACTATTTTTCACAGTGGACTCTCTGCATCCAGCAAGCACTGGCAATGGACCGCCTTGATTTTGAAGAGGCAAAAAGGATTAATGATATGCTGTGGGAAAGAAAAGAACAGCTTATTTCCCTTTTCAGAGTCGAGATTGCAAAAGAACGATTGTTTTTATTAGCTGTTTTAGAGGTCGATAAGGAAGAAGCACGTTCCATCTTTGCTTTGAAGGAAGTTAAACGGTTTTTAGCAATTAAACAGATGAGCAATAAACGAATCGCAGCTGCCTATGAGCTTTTCGTGAATGGGGACCGAGATAAGGCGGTTGCTCTATGCGAAGAGGGTGTTGGGTTGGAGGCTAATAATCCAAATGCTGCGGATGTTGTGTTGGAGAGGAAGATGATGGGGGTTTTGTTGGGGGATTGAGGTTTGGGTGGAGTTGATTATGTTGGTTTGGATCATATATTTAATTTTTGGATTATATCCTCTCCGCTTTGGACAATATATTTCTATTTTGAATCATATCTGTTCACCTTTGGATCATATATTTAATTTTTGGATCATATCCGCATTTTTTCCTTTCTAATTTAGGCTAACTCTACTATTAAATAGATGAAGTTAATAATTTCCACCTGAAAAAGAGTCATTTTTATTCCATTGTTTTTCGTAAAGATTAAGAATGGGGAAAAATGACTCTTTTTTTATTCAAATGTTGCTTTCGTACAACTTTGGATCATATATCCGTTTTTTGGATCATATCCTCCCTGCTTTGGACAATATATTTCTATTTTGGATCATATCTGTTCACCTTTGGATTATTTATTTAATTTTTGGATCATATCCGCATTTTTTCACAAATCTTCACTCCATTCTCTTCTTGAAAAATCATGGTTTGTAATAAACTCTGCCTTTATTTTCTCCTTTACTTGGTAAATTCATCTTTACTAGCATTTTGGAGGCGATTCCACGTGAGGTAAGCTGGGAGAATTCACGAAACTCCTTATTTGTAATGGTGGATTTTATCAATAAAAAGTAATCCATTACCGCCTTTTGATGGGCAGCTGCATCATATGTCTCACAATGAGGACAGCACCATTTCCGTTTTTGGCGAATCATTGCAAATTTCGCGCATGCTGGGCATTGCACTCCTGTAATTAGATCATTTGGTTGAATTCCATACTGTTTTAATAAATTTAAGGTTTCGGGAGTGTTATTTTTTAAGAGGTTTTTGGATATTTTGCGGAGAATCTTCCAATCAATCGCAATCATTTTATATTTTACAGAGAGTAATTCCCATTTTTCTAAAAAGCTGTGGCTGTGTATGACTTTGTCTTTAATTGCGGGATTTCCTTTTATGATGGTAGATGGCTTGCTGAAAATGACTAAGAAATCGATGGGAATTGGTGGGAAGTTGTGCAGCTTGAAGTATGTTTGCAATTGGTGCTGATGCCTTTTGGCTTGGGATATAGGATCAGAAAATCCCTCTTCCTTTTCATCAACTTTGCGAATCATTTGATTAAACTTAGCATCAAAGTAAACCTCTCCGTAATAATTTTTGCATTCAACAATGAGGCAAAACCGCTGGTTGAGAATGAGATAGTCTATCTGAAAATATGTTTTTCCATCATAAAGGCGGAGATTATGAATGATAAGACACTCTTTTTCCGGCAAAAATTGCAGATAATACTTCATTTCTTTCTCGCCGCGATAACCAGCTAAAAGTTTCCTTAAATCTTCCATTACATTCGGTCTAAGTTTATAAGTTTCTTTTAACCTTCCTACTAGCACCTCTGTTGATCTCAGTCTATCACTCTTGCAAATTTCATTTAAGAACAATTTTCCACTTCCTTTCTTTTTTTCTAGATTAGTTATTCTACTTGATTGCTTGAAAATCCTTTTTGATAATGTGGCGGAATGTGGTTTGGATCATATATTTGTTTTTTGGATCATATCTGCTTTGCTTTGGATCATATATTTGTTTTTTGGATCATATCTGCTTTACTTTGGATCATATATTTGTTTTTTTGGATCATATCTGCTTTACTTTGGATCATATATTTGTTTTTTGGATCATATCTGCTTTGCTTTGAATCATATATTTGTTTTTTGGATCATATCTGCTTTGCTTTGGA
The DNA here is from genome assembly GCF_950097965.1 of Bacillus sp. T2.9-1. Classification (NCBI taxonomy): domain Bacteria; kingdom Bacillati; phylum Bacillota; class Bacilli; order Caryophanales; family Bacillaceae; genus Bacillus; species Bacillus sp. T2.9-1. Next base: position 14,331 of record NZ_CATNHG010000119.1, on the reverse strand, counting down.
TCATATATTTGTTTTTTGGATTATATCTGCTTTGCTTTGGATCATATATTCGTTTTTTGGACCATTTCCACTGCTTTCGATTATATATCCACATTTCCGACCATCTCCACCCCACTCCAACCAACAAAAAAATCCCTTATCGCTCAACACAATAAGGGATTCTAACCTCAAAACTCCTCATAAACAGCTGGATCTTGATCCGCAATCCGCCCATCAACACGCGTTAGCCCAGAAATTTGCTGCATTTGTTCTTCTGTTAATTGAAAATCGAATATTTCTAGGTTTTCTTTTTGTCTTTGTGGGGAGCTTGATTTTGGAATTGGCAAGGCTCCTAGTTGGGTATGCCATCTTAGGATGACTTGGGATATTGTTTTGCCGTGTGCTTTTGCTATTTGTTGAATCGTTTCGTTTTCTAGGACATTATTTGCTCGGCCGAGTGGGCTCCATGATTCGGTTACGATTCCGTTCTCTTTGTCATAGGCTAGTTGCTCTTTTTGTGAAAAAAATGGATGTAGTTCTACTTGATTTATGCTCGGCAATACGCCGGTTTCTTTTTTCAAGCGATCGAGATGCTCTGGTAAGAAGTTGCAGACACCGATGGAGCGAATGAGTCCCCATTTTTTGGCGTCAATTAACGCTTGCCAGGCTTCTACGTATAAATCTGTTTTGGGATTTGGCCAGTGAATTAGGAATAAATCGTAATAATCTAGTTTTGTGCGGTAGAGTGATTCTTGGATAGTATAGATGGCTTTGTCGTATTGATGGTGTCTTCCTGGAAGTTTGGATGTAAGGAATAATTGATCTCTGCTAACAGCACTGCGGCGAACGGCTTCACCGACTGCTCCTTCATTTTCGTAATTAAATGCAGAGTCGAGTAAGCGATAGCCCATATCAATTGCTGTCGTCATCGCTTGAACACCAGACGCGCCTCGCAAATCATATGTACCAAATCCAATGGCTGGAATCACAAGGCCATCATTTAGCGTTATTTGTGGAATTGTTGTATGCATGATTGATATCCTCCTTCTATAAATTAGAAAAGATTTCCTCTCTTTAAAAGTATAGACGATACTAGATAACAAATTCTACTGATATGCTTCATCTCTTTCATTAAATTATCTTTACTTCAAAACATTATTCTTTCAATACTTAACCAATATGTTAAAATATAGTATATATATTAAAAAATGTATCGGAGGGATAAGGGATGAAAAGTACTGGAATTGTTCGGAAAGTGGATGAATTAGGTCGTATTGTTATTCCAAGAGAATTGAGAAGAACATTGGGAATTGAAATTAAAGATCCATTAGAGATTTTCGTAGAAGGGGAAAAAATCGTCTTCCAGAAGTATAAAGCCTTTGAGGAGTGTGCGATTACTGGGGAAGTCTCACCTGATAATATCACCATTGGCAACGGAAAGATTGTGTTAAGTAAAGAAGGCGCCGAAATACTAATGAAAGAATTAGAATCCGTTTTTGCGAATGATTCTCAGAAGTAAGCTTTCAAATTCCATTTATGATAGGACAATTCCCTCTCCATTCACTCGATAGACGGAATTGTCTTTTTTGATTTTATTGTCTCGGTGCAAACAGCATCACACCTACTCCTATTAGGCAAATACCTGCACCTATCCAGTCATACAAATCAGGTGTTTTTCGATCAATCCCCCATCCCCATAAAACAGAGAGGATGATAAAGATACCTCCATATGCAGCATATACTCTTCCAAACGACATAAACGATTGAAAGGTTGCAATAATACCATATAAAACAAGAGATACTCCGCCAAATATCCCCCAATAATAAGGCTTGCCCTCTCGAAGCCATTGCCAAATGAGATAGCCCCCACCGATTTCAGCTATACCAGCCAAAATAAAAATGATAATTGTCATCAAAAATCACCCTACTATCCATTTTCCATTCATTATACCAAATAACTAGGGTAATTAATCACTTCTTTCCCGTCTACTTCTTTCAATCATTCTCACTGTTAATTTGTGAAAAAGCATCAAAAAAACATTTAGAACTAGATAGGTAAAAATGGAGTAAAATTGCTTCCAGCCATTCAAATAAAAGGTTCCTGTTTAAATAAAGAGGGTTTCGTATACCATTGCAATGACTCCCCAAGTGAAAATATAGACTATCTTTTTATGAAGACCACTTTTATACGGAAAGTAATTTAGAAAGATGACGTTAATCGCCGGATAGATTCCCCCAATATAAATCAAACTTTCCCAATCTACCCCTATTCTAAAATAACCATATAAATCATATTTCAAATCGAGAAAGGTATCAGTTACTAGTTGAAGAAATGTGGCAAACAATGTCGTTGTCAACAATTCAATAGCTGTTAAGCGTTTAGGAATAAAATAAGCAATTGTATTAAATAAAATTACCATCAAGATAAGAAAGAACATAAAATAACTCCTGTCTATATTGGCTTGTCCGTTCTTTTCTCCTGAAACTTCATAAATAATCTTGTTAATAGATACCCACCAATATAGAGGAACCAATAAATCAGAAAAATATAGAAGAAATTAATCCATTTATAGGGTTCAAATAACCCGATAGCTGTCAAAAGTGGTTTAAAACCAAAGCCAAAAATAACTGCTAATATGGTTGCATAAAGATAGAAGTTTTTATTATGCTTTAACGTCCATTGAAATACGAGCATAATAGCCACTGGAATAATCGCCCCATCCAGTGAGAAGCTTGGTAAGAATGGCAGAAACTGATACGGGTAGGCCCATAAACCAAAGCGAATACCCGTTGCATCTACATAGGAAAATAACATATGCACAGCAAAACCAAAGAAACCAATAATGAATATATGCTTTCGATCAATAGAAAAAAATATGACAATTAGTGGAATAACTAACATCAGCACTCCCACCCAAAACTGCCATGTATCCAAACCAGAATACTTACTCCAATACTCTATTGCCTCTTTTGTATAATTCTCTTGTATAGAAACTAATCGATCAAAAAAAGATCGTTGTTGGTCATTCATCTGATCACCTCAGGGATTATTTCATTTTTTTAGTATGAACTATTTACTAGAAAATATTTCACTTACTCATCGCTCATTAAATAAAAAGAATGGGGCAGACTTCAATTATTAGAAACTTCTTTCGATTAATAGTAACTAGATGAACACTGGGGGTACTTTATGTATCATCGAATATGGAATAATGCTACTTATTTCCGATATTTTTTCTTTATTCTTTTATTTATTAGTATCATATTGAATCTCTGTATTTTTGAAAATCACGAAAACTATTTTATCTTCTATATTCTATGTTCCATTTTTCTAGGAATCGGCTTTTATCAAAGTCCCTTTTGGGTAATTTTCTTACTTACTTTCTTGGTAGTTTCCTGTAGATTTTTTTTCATCAAAGATCAATCACTCACTATGTCTACCTTTATTACCTATTTATTGACCTATTTACTAATCAGCCTTATTTCGGTTGGCCTTATGTCTAGAGTTCAAAGAGTGCTTGAAGATAACTTAGCGTTAACAAAGGTGCTTTCCAATGCACTAGATTCTAGAGATTCTTATACGATGAACCACTCTAAAAATGTTGCTAAATATGCAATGGAAATTGCAAAGGAAATGAATTTACCTTCTTCCTTATGCGATGTTATTCATATTGGAGGACTACTTCATGATATTGGGAAAATTGGTATACCAGAATGTTTATTAACTAAGCCTGGAAAATTGACAGAGGAAGAATATGAATTAATAAAAACGCATCCGATAAAGGGATACGAAATCATTAAACATGTTAAGCAATATAAAAACAATGGCATACTCGATATTGTCCTTCATCACCATGAGCGGTTTGATGGGAAGGGATATCCAAATGGGTTAAAAGGAGAAGAAATTCCATTAGTCGCCCGCATCGTTGCAGTAGCTGACAGCTTTGACGCAATGTCCTCCAAGCGCGTCTATCGAAAGGAACTCCAATTAGACCAAATTCTCGAAGAAATAAAATGCAACAAAGGAAAACAGTTCGATCCACTCGTAGTCGATGCGTTTCTATCTTTAATCGAAGACAAGGATAATCCATTTAAGAATAGAAGAAACTAAGATAGCGAAAATATTTTTCCAGCGTTAAATCGTTCGACCGCCTTTTGGTACAAAATGCTATAGCCTATATAACGAAAGCCAACCCAAATAACTCCTCTTAAGAAAACAATTGACTAAAGTAAAAATATATGCGACAATCCAATAGTTCGTATACGAACAGTTTTAATAAAAACAATAGAAAGGGAGAATTTTCAGATGAACGGGTCGTTAAATAACGAATTAATTCGCTCTTATTCCCGGATTCATAAAGCCTATAACCACCTTGTCCAGCTAGATGCGAACAAATTGGACTTAACAGCCGTACAGCTTAAAACACTGTACAGAATCTACTTCCAACCTGATATCGGAATCGGAGAACTAGCGACAAAGCTCTCTTTAACGAAAAGCACCGTTAGCGGAATTATCGATCGACTATCCCAACGACAATTAATTGAACGAACCATTCCTGAAGACAATCGTCGAGCGGTAAATATCCAACTAACGGAAGAAGGACACAGCATTATGAAACAATACTTTGCTGGAACATCTACTCTATCAAAAAAAGTTAAAGAAGTGATGGAGCTTCCTGAAGAAGAAATAAACAAAATACTAGAACTAAATGGGAAAATATTAGCCATTTTAAGTGAAATTGAGGAGGAACAACTATGAATAGTAAACGCATGATTTTATTAAATATTATCCTTTTAATCGTTTTAGTAGGAGGAGGATTTGCCGGTTATTACTTCTACGACCAATCAATCTCCTATATTAAAACAGACAATGCCCAAATCGCCGGACAACAAATTAGCATCGCATCACCAGCTACAGGGAAACTAACAGAATGGAAAGGCGAAACAGGTACTTCTTTTAATAAAAACCAAAAAATTGGTACTGTAGAAGTTGTAACAGAATCAGGCACAACTGATATGGATATTACCGTTCCAGAAAATAGCACCATCGTTCAATCAAGCGCCGTACCAAATACTTATATTGCAGCAGGAACATCCCTAGCAAAAAGCTATGATTTAGATAATCTTTGGGTTACAGCAAACATCGACGAAACAGACATCAATAAAGTAAAAGTCGGCCAAGAAGTAGACTTATACGTAGACTCCTATCCAGATACAGTTCTAACAGGTAAAGTAGACAGCCTAGGACTTGCAACAGCAGGAACCTTCTCCCTACTGCCAAGCAACAACAGCTCAGGAAACTACACAAAAGAAACACAAGTCATACCCGTAACCATCTCCATCGATAATTACGGCGGCCTAAAACTAATTCCAGGTATGAACGTTTCCGTAAGAATTCATAAGTAGGTGATGGATATGACCACTTACATCACAAGCTATATTATCGGAAGCATCCTCCTGCTCCTAATCATCAATCTTTTTTTACGAAAAAAGAAAATAGTGGCGAAACCAGAAAACGTCCTAGATGATGCAAAGAGGAATAATGACATTCAGCCATCCCTTGAAAAATCGGATCTAGCTAAACCTGTAGAAGCGTCTAAGGAAGCGGATGTGGGAGAAACTCATGAGGAACAAATAGAGTTGATTGAAGAGAAACGGGAGAATGAAAGTGCTGCTGAATCCTCTGTTGAGTTCCATGAGAAAGCTTCAGTAGAGTCGAAAGAGGAAGAGGAACTCTCACAAACGAAGGAAGCGAATAAGGAGAAAGCTCCTTATAAACCACTTGACACTGGCGAAGAAATAAACCGCGGCAAAGTAATTGTTGCCCTGATGCTTGGCGCATTTGTGGCGATTCTTAACCAGACCTTATTAAATGTGGCCATTCCACATATTATGAATGATTTAAATGTATCTACAAGCACCGTCCAATGGCTATCCACTGGATATATGCTAACAAATGGTGTGTTTATCCCAATCACTCCATTTTTGATAAATAAATTTGGAACAAGGAAATTACTTATTGGAGCGATTTCTGCTTTTACCATTGGTTCGGTTGTGTGTGCAACCTCTGTTGGTTTTTCCATGCTCTTAATAGGACGCATCATCCAAGCAGCAGGAGCAGGCTTATTAATGCCACTGTTGATGACCGTTTTCTTAATCATTTTCCCACCAGAAAAACGCGGAACTGCGATGGGCATTATGGGTGTTGTAATGATTTTCGCCCCTGCCATCGGTCCCACTTTATCCGGCTGGTTAATCGGCCATTACTCTTGGAGAGTATTATTCGAGCTAGTTATCCCTATCGGCATTCTTGATTTAATTATTGCCATTATTTGGATGAAGGATGTCACTAAAGTTTCGAATCCAGTCTTTGATACCATCGGCTTTATTACTTGTACTGTTGGCCTAGGATCCTTGCTATACGGATTCAGTGAGGCTGGGAACAACGGCTGGGATAGTAAAGTAGTTGTTCTTTCCCTTGTGATTGGTGTTATTTTCTTATGCCTATTCGTATGGAGAGAACTTACAACGGAAGCACCTATGATTGATTTGCGTGTATTCAAATATAGTATCTTTACTTTAACAACCTTAATAAGCATGATTGTAAATATGGCCATGTTTGCAGCAATGCTGCTTCTGCCTATATACTTACAAAATATTCGTGGCTTTACCGCATTGGATTCTGGATTATTAATGTTACCAGGTGCCATCATCATGGGAATCATGTCTCCAATTGCCGGAAAGCTATTTGACCGCTTTGGTGCAAGACCACTTGCAGTCATCGGTTTAATTATCACTGTTTTAACGACATGGGGATTCACCCAATTAACCATGCAGACATCCTATTCACATTTGATGATGCTCTATATTTTCCGGATGTTTGGTATGTCCTTTATTATGATGACCGTTATGACAGAAGGAATGAATCAGCTTCCCTTAAACTTAACAAGCTACGGTACAGCTGTATCCAATACAGCAAGAACCGTTGCCGGAAGTATCGGAACTGCTTTCTTAATCACCGTCATGACAAATCGTACAGCATTTCATTTAGATAACTATAACAACATCATCTCTTCTGCCAATCCGTTTATCGCAGAAAAGTTTGCACAGTTGGGTCAAGGGTTAGCAAGCCTAACTGGACTTCCAGTAGGAGCAGGTCAAACACTTGCCATCTCCACCATCTACGGAAAAGCAGCACAAGCATCTACCATCAGCGGAATAAACGACGCCTTTCTCGTCGCAACCATTATTGCCAGCATCGCCTTAGTTCTTTCCCTGTTTATACGTAGAGCCACAACCAGTTCCAAAGATAGTTAATAAAGGCAGTGTTTCCATCCCAGAGCATAGTAGTTGCTCTGGGATTTTTTTGGTGGGATGGGGAATGTGGGGTTCATTTCTTCTATAATCTCTGTTTCCATCTTTCTTTCTCTCGGGCTCAGAGACCGCTTCTCTGTTACCTTTCCCTCTACTTTTTCTTGTTTTTGGGCTCAGAGACGGCTCCTCTGTTACCTTTTCCTCTGCTTTTTCTTGCTTTTGGGCACAGAGACGGCTCCTCTGTTACCTTCTCCTCTGTTTTTTCTTGCTTTTGGGCTCAGAGACGGCTTCTCTGTTACCTTTTCCTCTGCTTTTTCTTGTTTTTGGGCTCAGAGACGGCTTCTCTGTTACCTTTTCCTCTGCTTTTTCTTGCTTTTGGGCTCAGAGACGGCTTCTCTGTTACCTTCTCCTCTACTTTTTCTTGTTTTTGGGCTCAGAGACGGCTCCTCTGTTACCTTTTCCTCTGCTTTTTCTTGCTTTTGGGCTCAGAGACGGCTTCTCTGTTACCTTCTCCTCTGTTTTTTCTTGCTTTTGGGCTCAGAGACGGCTTCTCTGTTACCTTTTCCTCTACTTTTTCTTGCTTTCGGGCACAGAGACCGCTTCTCTGTTACCTTTTCCTCTGCTTTTTCTTGCTTTCGGGCTCAGAGACGGCTTCTCTGTTACCTTTTCCTCTGCTTTTCCTTGCTTTCGGGCTCAGAGACGGCTTCTCTGTTACCTTTCCCTCTACTTTTTCTTGTTTTTGGGCTCAGAGACGGCTCCTCCTCAAACCGGTCCATCAAAACAAAATCCCATCTTAATCTGGTTTTCGAATTCCTCTAATAACTTCAGCAGTTCTTCCCCCATACACTTTCACACTTCCTCCTACCAAAAAAAGAAACACTCCCCAAAAGAAATGTTTTTCTCCCCGTTTTATTATTGATAATACCCTTTTATCAGCTGGTCCATTACCCAATTCGTTCTTGCTCCACTAACACCTGTGCTTGGGCTAGTTCCTTTTCCTGTTAATTCATCCACCATCAATTGAATCAGATGCTGTTGGATGTGGCGAGGATTTTCGATTACCCACTCTTCTTTTGATTCTGGAGTCGTGAAGGTAATTGGGCCGTTGCCAAAGGTTGCGAAAGTAAGTTTGCCTTTGCTGCCGACGATTTCGTTTTCGTCGATATGGTCATGGGCGCTGAAACACCAAGTGCCTGTCCCGTGAACGCCTGACTCAAATAGATAGGTGCCGGTTACGATATCTTCCGCTTGGTAGCTGCCATTTTGATTGGATGCGAATCCTTTTGCTTCTTTAATGGGACCAAACAGAAAATCAAGAATATCTAATGTATGACTTGCTAAATCAAGGAAAAGGCCGCCGCCAGCAAGCTCGGGCTGCACTCTCCATGCTTGATCATCTTTTAACGCTGGCTGATATTGGATTGTTCGCACAAATCGAATATCCCCTAATACGCCGCTGTTTATGATTTCTTTTATTTTCAAAAAACGAGGAAGTGCTCGTCGATAATAGGCTACAAATAAAGGTACCTCTGCTTGTTTACATGCTTCAATCATGTCTTGACATTCCTGATAATTTCTTGCCATTGGTTTTTCTACATACACTGGTTTGCCTGCTTTAGCTGCAAGAATCGTGTATTCTTTATGAAAACCTGGAGGGGTAGCGATATAAACAGCATCAACCTCTGGATCATTAATCAAAGCTTTTGCATCGTCATACCATTTAGGAACATGATGACGCTCTGCATAATCTTTTGCCAATTCGCCATTCCGCCTCATTACAGCGACTAGCTTAGAATTTTCAGCGAGCTGAAACCCTGGTCCGCTTTTAACCTCTGTTACGTCTCCACAGCCAATAATTCCCCATCGAACTTCTTTCTCAAATGATTTCATCTTTTTATTCACCTCATTTATTCATTCGCTATCCTCTCTTGAAAACCCTTTATTAATACCATAATTTGTCTAGTCAAATTATATTTTTATTACCTGGCCCACATAGATAAGGTTAATATTCTTAATCTGCGGATTCTTTGCTTGAATCGCTTGAATGGTGGTGCTATAGGTTTTCGCGATTTTCGTTAACGTTTCCCCACTTGACACAATATGAATCGTTTCATGATGGGGATTGATCCAAGATCCCGGCTTGCCCTCCACTTTCGTAACATTTATCATTCCTTGGGAGGTATTAAAAATTGCATAGGTTCCCGGCTTGACGGTCCCTTTTTTATTTTTCCCAGATTTGGCATCAGCAGCAGTCAGAAAAGCGCCCGTTTCCTTTTGAACAGTATACTTACTGGTCTGCACAGCTTCCGCCGCTCCCCAATGTCCTGGACTTTGCATAATTCGATTTCGATCGATATTGACCCCTTCGATGATAATATTATTCTCGTGCTGATACATGTGAATAAATGGCGCTACTTCCCCGCGGGACCATGCATAGGTTTGCCAAAAATAATCGGCATCGTTCTTCATCGCATACATCACGGCATAGGAACCATAAATCCCTACCTTATAGGACGGCAATTGCTTTTTCACGGCTGAAAAATAGGTTTCGATATTTGCCATTTGTTTACCCGTTATATCACAATCAACGGCAAAATAGATTGCCGTTCCTTCTGGTTGATCGACTGCTTTAGCCCATTTTTCTGCGTCTTTTCCATCTGTGATTCCTTGCTTTTCGGTAAAATAGGAAAGTTTATTGGCGCTTTTTTGAAAAATGCTAATTAGCTTGATTCCTGCTTTTTGAATAATCTCTGCCTCTTTTTTATCAAATGACTTCCAACTTGATCCCAAATATCGTGCGGCATATTCAAAGCCTGCCCCCTTTAAATCCCTCGCCATTTTCTCCGTTAATTTTGTCGCACAATCAAATCCTATTGTCATTTCAACAACTCCTTTTTTCTTTTATATAGAAAAAAAGCTAGCAAAAGGACAGGAAATAGACTTCCCTTTTTTCTTTCTTATATAAAAGTATTCTTGATTGCTTTTCCATATAAGCACTTGAATAAGAATGACCCTTTGTTATCAAACTAAAAGAAAAAAAGGGTGAATTTTTATGACCAACTTGTTGAACATGGTGCTGACTAATTTATTTTCTTCCTATTTACTCCACCGCAATTTGCATTGGCACCGAAAGCTTGTCGTGCTTGCTATTCCATTATTTTTACTTTTTATGATTGTGCAGGCTGAGTATATTGTTAATCGGTTGAAGAAGAATACATTCCATTTTTAAATCAACCATTACAAAAAAACACCACAACTATGGAAAAGTTGTAGTGTTTCTTTTGCTTCCTATCCTTTTATTACACGATCAATTGCGGCAAGCTCTTCTTCCCTAAATTCAATGTTGTCTAATGCTTTGACATTGTCTTCGATTTGACTAACTTTACTTGCCCCAATAAGCACACTTGTTACGATGCCATCGCGAAGGATCCAAGCAACAGCCATTTCCGCAAGTGTTTGCCCCCGGTCCTTCGCAATATTGTTTAGTGCTTTTACTTTTTCAATCGTCTGCTCCACATTCTCTTTATGTAGCCAACGTCCTGTTTCTCGATTTGCCCGTGAATCCTCTGGAATACCATTTAAATAACGGTCCGTCAATAAACCTTGCGCAAGTGGACTATAGGCAATCGCGCCAAGTTGTTTTTCCACTAATACATCCTTTAACCCATCTTCAATCCAGCGATTAAACATACTGTAGGATGGTTGGTGAATGATGAATGGTGTTTTTTTCGCTTCAAAAATTTCTGCCATTTCTCTTGTTTGCTCTGGGGTATAGTTAGAAACACCAACATACAGCGCCTTTCCTTGACGTACCAATAAATCTAATGCCTCTGCTGTTTCCTCTAATGGCGTTTCTGCATCTGGACGATGGTGATAATAAATATCTACATAATCAAGCCCCATACGCTTTAAGCTTTGGTCAAGACTAGATACTAAATACTTTTTTGAGCCCCCGTCACCATAAGGACCCTCCCACATTGGAAAACCAGCTTTCGTAGAAATAACGATTTCATCACGATAAATCTTCATATCTTTTTCCAAGATTTTTGCAAAATTCTCCTCCGCACTACCAGCTGGGGGACCATAGTTATTCGCCAAATCAAAATGAGTAATCCCTAAGTCAAAAGCTCTTCTCACTAAAGCACGCATATTTTCAAAGAGATCCACCTCTCCAAAATTATGCCATAATCCTAATGATAACGCCGATAATTTCAAACCACTTTTTCCAACTCGATTATACATCATCTTTTCATATCTATTTTCATCTGCAATATACATGGTTTCCCTCTTTTCTCCTTTTTATCGTTTACTAAATTTACTTATGTACTTCTTGGTGAATCGGATGAACGATTCGTGAGATTTATGGTGATTCTTTTGCTGATAAGCTCTTTTTTGTGTGCGAATGGAAGTTTACTTGGAAGTCTGTGACTTTTATTTGCGACTTTCTCCTTTTTACTTGCGAGTTAGCCGCTTTTCTTTGCAACTTAGCTACTTTTACTTGCAACTCTCTCACTTTTACTTGCAAATTCAACTTCACCCTACTCCCCGAACACAAGCTGATAATTATAAACAGCACCAATTAAATTCGCATCATTCCTGAATTGGCATAATTCCACTTCTGGAAGAAAGGAGGCAACTTTAACGCTTTTTACTACTTTTTCGAGGTGAGCATGTAACTCGTCGATTAGGCCTTCTTTGCTGGAGATTCCACCGCCAATGATGATTTTCTCTGGGTCAAAGCTGTACTGAAGATTATAGATACCAGTCGCTAAATAGTGATAGAAGGTTTCTACTTCCTCTTTTGCCACCGCATCGCCTTGTTCTGCGAGCTCAAATACTTCCTTGCCGCTTAATTCAGTCTCCAGCTCCAGTCGCTTGGAATAACGCTTCGCCATTTGGACAGGAGTAGCAAGTGTACTGAATGTTTGATCGTCTTTAAGGAGCATAAAGCCAAATTCGCCGCCAAATAGGTGCTTGCCATGTTGAATTTTCCCATCCACTATAACTGCACCGCCTATTCCAGTGCCGATGACTACAAATAACACATACTTTAATCCAGTTGCTGCTCCCAGCCAAACTTCTGCAAGTCCTGCACAGTTTGCATCATTTTCCATCGTAACAGGGCAATCAAACAGTTCTTCTAGTTCGAAAAAAATGGGGAATTGGTGGATATACGGAACAGCGCTTGCTCCTTCAATAACGCCTTTTGCTTGATTTACTGCACCTGGAGCACTGAACGCAACGCCATCAATTGTGTATTTCTCCGCCATTTTTTCTTTTAGCTGTAACATTTCTTGTTTCAGTTCTTCCCATGTTTTCGGCGTAACAAAGGACCCTTTTTCTACTAGCTGTTCTTTTTCCCATACTGCAAACTTTACGGAAGACCCGCCTATATCCATTAGTAATAATGACATTTTGTCACCACCTCATTTATGTCTGCGCTTTCAATCCTATTATAGCCTGTAGTAAAAGACCACCGCAAAGAATGTGCGATGATCTTCGTAAAATATTATTCAAATCCGTTATTGGCACTCACTTCTTTGATCCAAAGACCAGACTTCTTAATTGTCTTCACTTGAGTATGGATGTTGTTGGAGATAAATCCATAGCGATTGCGATACGCATTCATCCAGCTCCAGCAATCGATTGGCGTCCATAAATGATAGCCGTAGCAATTGGAGCCTTCTTCGATTCCTTTATGAAGCCACTCTAAATGCTCTTGGATAAATTCGATACGATAATCGTCCTCGATTACCCCTTCTTTATTTAAGAAACGTTCTTCTCGGGAAACGCCCATCCCATTTTCAGAAACGAACCACTCAATATTTTTATAATTATCACGGATATTAAGAGCAATATCATAAAGTGCCTTCGGATAGATTTCCCAGCCTTTATCTAAGTTCATGCGACGACCAGGCATATCATAGTTATCATAATAACGGTCTGGCATCCAGTCACCCACACTGTTCGGCGCCACGTCTGGCGCTTTTACACGGGATGGATGATAGAAATTCACTCCAAGTGTATCAATCGTATTTTCCTTCAATATCGCAAGCTCTTCTTCCGTTGATTCCCAAATTGCTTTATCTTTTGTTAAAAGTTCTACTAATGCAGGTGGGAATTCTCCATAAACAGCTGCATGCAGGAACATTTCATTGCGCCATAGGTCGGCAATTCGGCCTGCTTCCACATCTTCGGGCTTATCACTGGCTGGATAAGATGGCGTTAGGTTTAGGATTGTTCCGATTTTCGCTCCTGTTTCATTCAACTTCAGGTCGCGGAATTCTTTGATTGCTTTTGCAGAAGCAAGATTTAAATTATACGCTACCTGCACCGCTTTTTTCCCATTTACTAGTTTTGGATAATGGAATTGGTATAAATATTGACCCTCTACAATGACCATTGGCTCGTTAAAAGTAAACCAATGTTTCACACGATCGCCGAATACTTCAAAGCAACGACGCGCAAATTTTGCAAAAAGTTCCACAACATGCTTACACTCCCAGCCACCATATTTATGATAAAGCTCTGCTGGCAAATCAAAATGATGCAGGTTAAATACAGGCGTAATTCCTTGCTTAATAAACTCATCTATGACATTATTGTAAAAATTTACGCCATCCTCATTTAAACTAGCTGTCTCGAAATCATCAATTAAACGAGTCCATTGAATCGAAGTACGAACAGAGTTTAAGTTAATCTCTTTCATTAGCGCAATATCTTTTACATAGCTATTATAAAAATTAGATGCTGTATCTGGTCCAACTTGGTTATAAAATACTTCTGGTTCTACTTCATACCAGTAGTCAAAAACGTTCGCATGCTGTTTATTAAAACGACCTTCACTTTGTGGTCCAGATGTAGCTGCACCCCACCAAAAATTCTCCGGAAATTTCTTCATTATCCTATCTCCTCGTATAGTAAGTTTATAGTCCTCTTTCGAGGTAATTTCCAATTAAAATATTGTTCTTTGATAATTCTATAGATGTTAGTTCAGATAGTGGGGGGCTAGCCCCCCACTATCTGAAAAAGTTTTCC